>JBKHGK010000154.1:0-5012 GCA_046539705.1 Candidatus Brocadiia bacterium
CACTTCAGTCTTCCTGTAGAAAACCCCCGCATCCTCCGGGCCCGCACAATATCCGGTTTCTACATTGCTTTTAGGCAGCTGTATTGTTAGTCCCGAAGGGACGCTCTCATATTAGCCCAGGATGGAGTGCTCTGAAGGAGCACGGAATCCTGGGTAAGATCTTCTCTGCAAAGGTGAATAGGAGCCAAACAAATCCACCATGGTAAACTGGTTATTGTCACTACCGGTACTGGTAAAAGTTCTGACCAGTCTATTGCTGATCCTGATCCTTCATGCAATCACGCACCGTCTGCACCTGGCCATACTGGCCGGTATTCTGGCCCTGGCCTTTTCTTCGGGGCACGGGATGGCGGAGGCCGGTTCTATTGCTTTTGAACGCCTGACCGACACCAGTAATCTCATGTTACTGGCCGTGGTATACATGGTTGTGATGCTCAGTTCACAGATGTCACGCACCGGAATGATGCGACGACTGGTCGTGGCGGTTCGGCGACGCGTTTCCCGGGAGCACGCGATGGGCATTCTGCCGGGGCTTATCGGCCTGCTACCGATGCCCGGTGGCGCCCTGTTTTCCGCCCCGCTGGTCGACAGCTGTGATCCGGACAATCATGTTCCCGGCCTCCTCAAGGCTCAGGCCAACCACTGGTTCCGTCATAGTTGGGAATACTGGTGGCCCCTTTATCCCAGCGTCCTGGTGGCGATGGAGATAACCGGATTTGAGGTGTGGCAGATGATGTTCATGGGGGTTCCGCTGATGCTGGGGGGTCTTGCTGCAGGATATGCTTTTATCCTTGGTCCGATAACCAGCCATGAGGAGAGTTCCCAGCGCGATGAGGAAACGGAATTTGCTGATTCTATAATCCGCCCAATGTGCCCTATCCTCATCGTGATTGTCGTCTACGCTCTAATCAGCGGCGGATACACCGTGGCCTCTGTATTTGATATCCCTCTTCCCGCGCTAAACCGGTATATGCCCATGGCCACAGGCCTTATCTGTGCAATGGCAATGCTTCAGATTATGCGACCGGTTGACAGGAAGGGTTGGCTTCACATCGTGTTCTCGAGCCGGACGCTGAATATGCTCGCCATCGTTGCCCTCGTCCGGATCTACGGTGCTTTTATCCAGGCAAACCAGCCCGGCGGGGACCCCCTGATGACACTGATGCGTCGTGAGATGTTCCAGTGGGGCATCGCACCGGGCCTGGTCATCATGCTACTGCCCTTTGTCAGCGGCCTGGCCACCGGGATTGGCGTTGGATTTGTTGGAGCCAGTTTTCCCATTGTCATGATGTTCGTGCCGGAAACCGGGGGCTTCTGGACAGCGTTGCCGATAATTATGCTGGCCTATGCCTGCGGATACATGGGAATCGTGTTGTCGCCCGTTCACGTCTGTGTTATCGTCACCTGCGAGCACTATGAAGTGCCGGTACCACAATTGCTGCTAAAACTGCTCCGTCCCGCCCTGGTGGTCGTTCTGTGGGCCATCCTGCTCTATGCTTTTTACCAGCATCTGCTCCCGATCCTTTCCGTTTTGCCATCATGATATATAACGGCAGGACCTCAATCATAAACGATGCGGTGCTTGAAAACGGTGATTACGTATTGTACTGGATGCAGCAGGCACAGCGTGCCGAGTGGAATCACGCGCTGGAACGCGCCATCACCGTCGCCAATAACGCGAACCTGCCGGTTCTGGCCGCTTTCGGCATCACTCAGAGGTTCCCCGGCGCCAATGAACGTCACTACGCCTTTATGCTGGAAGGGCTTCGGGACACGAAGGAACGGATGGCGAAACGGGGAATTCCCCTCATAATACGCCTCGTTCCACCGGTGAAACTCGTATCCCAACTGGCGCCTCAGGCCGCAGCGATAGTGGCTGATCGGGGCTATCTTGATCTGCAGCGCCGCTGGCGGGAACGTGTGGCGTCCAGAACCGGCTGCCGGTTTGTCGAGGTTGACACCGACGCCGTCGTTCCTGTCCACAGAGCCTCCTCCAAGGAGGAGTATGCGGCCAGGACGATACGACCGAAAATTCGTGGTCAACTGAACTCCTACCTGGAACCCGTCCGCCCGATAACGCCCCGGCACAGACTGGATTCAGCTCCCTGCAACACCATGGAGCTGGAGGATATTGATGGGATTCTGGAGGATATGCGGATCAGTCGCTCGGGCGGACGCGTGAGCTCGTATCGGGGCGGGTATACTCGGGCCACCCGGAGACTGGAAGCGTTTATAGAGACCGCCCTCCCCCACTACAACGACCTATCCAGAGATCCGAATGCAGACTGTGCGTCGCATCTCAGTCCGTATTTACATTTCGGTCAGATTTCCCCGGTGGAAATCGCGCTAAAGATACAGGATGCGGACGAGGTGGAGCAGAACAATATCGATGCTTTCCTTGAACAGCTTATAGTGCGGCGGGAACTGGCGCTTAATTTCTGCTGGTATAACCCCGACTACGACAGCTTCGACTGTCTTCCGGAATGGGCACAAGACACACTCATGGAACACAGAAAGGATCCGCGCCCCTATAGTTATACGGAAGACGAACTGGAATCGGCGGAGACACATGACCCGTACTGGAATGCGGCCCAGATGCGCATGATGACCACCGGATATATGCATAACTACATGCGGATGTACTGGGGCAAAAAGATACTGGAATGGATGGAATCGCCCCGGACGGCTTTTCAGACGGCGCTGAAACTGAACAATCGATATGAGCTGGATGGTCGAGATCCCTGCTCGTTTGCGAATGTGGCCTGGTGTTTCGGCAAACACGATCAGGGGTGGAAGGAACGAGATATATTCGGAAAAGTGCGATATATGAATGCCCGCGGGCTTGAACGCAAATTCGATATGGACCAGTACCTGTCCGACACGGAAGATATGCTGCGCGGCGAACGTGGATGATTGTAATATTCCTTCACCATCTGTGCCCGGGCAGCGGTGTCGGCTATACACGGACTTCGCACCGGTGCTTACAACCGGAACACACTTAATTCGGGCCGCTCAGTACGCTATACTGCTCGGCTCTGACCGGCTGGAGCCCTGCGGAAGGGCCTATCTGCAATAAAACTTCTGGGAGAATGTGCTTTGAGTAAGAGACAGGAATTCGAGACAAAATTTGAACGAGTCACGGATTTTCTCGCCGATAACGACCTTGACGGCGTGGTGCTGGCCACCACGGCCAACATTGCCTGGCTGGGCTGCGGTGCCAACACCGTCGTCAATGCGGCACAGGAAACGGGGGTTGGAACGCTGGTTGTTACTGCAGACGGCGTGAGTCTGGTGTCCAAGAATATCGAAACCGAGCGTCTGGAGACCGAGGAGCTGGATGGAATCGAACTGACGGATTCTCTCACCTACCCATGGTATGAACCTCATCGCCGGGCCGAAATCATTGGGGAGATAATCGGCGGGGGACGCTTTGCCGCGGATGACGGCACCTGCGACCTGCCCGGGTTGCCGCCCGATTGGAATCATCTGCGATATACCCTCACCGAACCGGAGATCGAACGTTACCGTGCTGTAGGCAGGGACGCCTCCACGGCCATGGAAGAGGCGGCCAGACAGGTTGACACGGGGATGAACGAAAGCGAGATTGCCGGTCTGATATCGCGCAGTTACCGGTCGCGCGGGCTGCTTCCCGCCGTTCTGCTGGTCGCGGCGGATGAACGCATAAGGCAGTGGCGACATCCCCTGCCGAAAGATCTGGAACTGGAACGATATGTGATGCTTGTTGCGTGTGGGCGCCGGCAGGGGCTTGTCACGGCGGTGACGCGTTTCGTTCATTTTGGCGAACTAACGGATGAGCTCCGTCACCGACACGATGCGGTCTGTGAGGTGGATTCCAGAATCATTGATGCGACTACTCCGGGACGCCCGGTATCGGATGTTTTTGACGTTGCCCGGACGGCCTACGCCGATGCGGGCTTTGCCGATGAGTGGCAGCTCCACCATCAGGGAGGAGCCATCGGATATGAACCCCGGGAATACATCGTTGATCCCTCCTGTAAGGAGACGGTAATGAGCCCCCAGGCCTTTGCGTGGAACCCCTCCATATGCGGGACCAAAAGTGAGGATACCGTCCTCATCACCGAAAACGGGCCGGAATTTATCACTTCACCGTCCGAGGACTGGCCCGGGGTGGAGGTCCAGGTCCACGGCACCACCTACAGGCGGGCGGATATGCTGGTGCGATGACATTATGGGCGCTACCTTCCGCCGCAGAATCGCCTGAGAACGTTTGAGGTTTGTGAAACATGCGGGTTGAAACCAAAGAGCCAATGCCCCCCGCCTGTCGACGGTATTATCGTAAACCATTGGCCGTATACCGATTACCGATCACCGATTACCGATCACCGAAATTAAAATGTGCTGTCATCCTGGAGGTGGGCATCATCGGAGCTCCCGTCACCCTCCGTATAGACGTCGGTATCGTCGAGGTTGGGATTGTCCATTTTGTTGGGATCATCCGGATCATCAACCTTAATATACTCGGTATGGGTGTCTCTGAACAGAGCGTTGGCCCCATCCTCATGGTTGATTTCTCCGATGTCGCCGTTATTGTCCCAATCTCCTGAGTCCAGATTCGGATCAGCCCCAATCCGGTCGGCATACGCCACGACCATCTGAGCACCCGTGCCGGCGCCGTCATCGTAGACGTAATCGATATTATTTCCGTTGTCCACTGTTCCATCCCCATTGGAATCTATATCCCCCCGGTTATTGGCGGGGCAGTCGAAAACAGCAGCCGACTCAACATATTTGGGATAGAGCTGGTCAACGACATTCTGATTATAGCTCTGCCAGTCTCCGTTACCACCTTGGTAATCCCCGTCATGATCCGGCCAGCGCTGGTTGTTGTCGCCCCGGAACATACTTATTCCCAGTCCCACCTGGTGAACGTTGCTTTTACACGTGGACTTCCGGGCCTCTGCGCGTGCTCGCGACAGGGCCGGCATCAGCATGGCCGCCAGAATAGCAATAATCGCTATAACCACCAAAAG
>JBKHGK010000155.1:0-5004 GCA_046539705.1 Candidatus Brocadiia bacterium
CCGACGGGATTATGGATACAGCCCCTGAAAAACTGACCGAACAGATACTCAAAGATGCGGATAACCGCAGTAAACCGATACTGCGCAGGGCCAGACGGCGGGCGGAGGAGATCGTGGAGGAGGCAAAGGATGATGCCCGTGCAACGCGAGAGAAATGGCGGGAAGAGGCGGAGCAAAAAGTGGAGGCGGAGCGAGAAAGAACGATCGCCAGGACCCGGCTGGAGGTTGAAAACGTGCATCGTCGTGGCCGGGAAAAGATTCTGAGTGCGGCCCGGGAGAGGGCGAAGGACAGCCTGCGTGATTTTTGCGAGAAGTCAGAATATCGGCAGAGTCTTGCGGATTTGGTCAGGGAAAGTATTCAGTCGATGACCGGTGAACAGTTCGAGGTTCTGCTGACCGAAAGAGACCATGATACTCTGGGTATGGAATTGATCCGGCAACTGGATGACCAGATGGCCGAACAGGTTGCTCCTGGCCCGCCTGTCAGGGGAAAAGATATAATCGGAGGGGCGATAATAAGACGGGTGGACCGGACGCAAATATGTGATGAGAGCTACAGATCCAGGCTGCAAAGGTTGTGGCCGGATCTCCGACAGCGCGTCGCCGCCATACTTCTGGAAGACCGGTAATATCCTCCGGCAGGAAATCTCCAATGACCGAAGAAGATACAGGAGCATGCGGACGGATAACGAGGGTATCCGGCCCCATAGTGGAGGCCGGCGGGATGGGAGATTGCCGGATGTATGAGGTTATGGAGGTCGGTCCCAGGGGATTGGTGGGGGAGGTCATAAAAGTCGACGGTGATGTGGGGACCATCCAGGTGTATGAGAGCACACGGGGTCTTCAACCCGGAATGCAGGTTGAGCGGTGCGGGCACGAATTGTCGCTGCAACTGGGACCGGGGCTTCTGGGGAGGATGTATGACGGCATGCAGAACCCGCTGCGCGGACCGTCATCCTCCGGGGGGCCCTTTCTGAAGAGGGGTATGGAGGGGGAGGCGCTTGACCCGGAAAAACAATGGCAGTTCGAGCCTCTCGTGGAGGAGGGGGAACAGGTAGATGGCGGGCAGAACCTGGGAAAAGTTACTGAAACCGATTTTATCGACCATTTTATAATGGTGCCGCACGGGGTCAGTGGAACGGTCGTTCAGGTGGCGGGATCGGGTGAATACTCGATTGATCAGACGATCTGTATCGTCAGGGGCGAGGACGAGCAGAGCCGGGAAATAAACATGATTCAGCGATGGCCGGCCCGGCGTGAGCGCCCTTTTGTGCAGAGAGAATCCCTGGACAAACTTCTCGTCACCGGTCAGCGGGTCGTGGACACGCTTTTTCCTCTGGCCTGTGGTGGCACGGCGGCGGTTCCGGGGGACTTTGGCACCGGTAAGAGCGTCCTTCAGCAGCAGCTCGGGAAGTGGAGCAGCGTGGATGTGGTCATCTACGTGGGGTGCGGCGAACGGGGGAACGAAATGACCGATATCATGCAGCAGTTCGCGGAACTGGAGGATCCAGATACCGGGCAGCTACTGATGGACAGAACGGTGCTGATAGCCAACACGTCCAACATGCCGGTTGCGGCACGGGAGATATCAATTTACACGGGAATCACCCTGGCGGAATACTACCGGGATATGGGTTACGACGTGGCGCTGATGGCGGATTCCACCAGCCGCTGGGCGGAGGCTCTGCGGGAGGTCAGCAGCCGGCTGGAGGAGATGCCCGCCGAGGAGGGTTATCCGGCGTATCTGAGCAGTCGAATGGCCAGATTTTACGAGCGGGCCGGTGTGATGCGGAACCGGAACGGTTCCGTGGGTAGCGTCAGTATAATCGGGGCCGTAAGCCCGCCCGGAGGCGATTTCAGCGAACCCGTCACCCAGCATACCCAGCGCTACACCCGCTGTTTCTGGATGCTTGACAGGGATCTGGCGTACTCGCGGCATTTTCCGGCCGTGAGCTGGCAGGAGAGTTATTCCGAATATGTCGATGATATCGAGGGCTGGTGGACGAGACGGGAGACGGAGTGGCCCGCATTGAGGCGGGAGGCGATGAATATTCTGCAGGAACACGATGAGCTCCAGGAGATCGTGCAGCTCGTGGGGCCGGATGTGCTGCCCGACTCCCAGCGTCTTGTGTTGCTGAGCAGCGAGATACTGCGAGAGGGTTTTCTGCAACAGGATGCATTTCATGAAATCGATGCCTACTGTGCCCCCGAAAAACAGGCGCGACTCCTCAAAATCATTCTGACCTTTCATCGCCGGGCAGCGGATATCATAGAAAGCGGTGCCCCGGTTATGAGGGTGCGGGAGCTCAACGCCGTACAGCAGCTCAAACGTGCTCGGTTGAGCTCCCGGTATGAAGATGCCGGCGCGTTGAAAGACCTGATGGATCAGGTCAACCATCAGCTGGACGAACTGGAGGCAGATTACCGGTGAGAGACGAAAAATCAGTTCAGTTCGTGGGCCTCGACCGCATGGACGGTCCTCTTATTTACGTGAGCAACGTCCATGATGTCGGCTACGGAGAAGTGGCGGAAGTCCATACGCCGACCGGTGAAAGGCGGCTCGGGACCGTGCTTGAGGTCAGCGGCCACACGGCGGTGGTCCAGGTTCTGGAGGGGACGGCCGGGCTGTCCAACCGCGAGACACAGGTTAGATTTCTGGGCCGGCCGGCCAGTATAAGGGTGAGCGAGCAGATGCTGGGCCGCAGCTTTGATGGCCTGGGCCGACCGGTCGATGATGGCCCCCCGCCCCTGGGTGGAGAGCTGAGGGACATTCATGGGCGGCCGCTCAATCCGGCCAGACGGGAGTATCCCCGGGAGTTTATTCAGACCGGTATCAGTATAATTGATGGATCAAACAGTCTGGTGAGGGGGCAGAAACTGCCCATCTTCAGCGGATCGGGTATGCCTCATGACCGTCTCGCGGCCCAGATCGTGCGGCAGGCAACTCTCCCGGGAGAAGAGACGCGATTTGCCGTGGTGATGGCGGCCATGGGTATAAAGAATGACGTAGCACGCTTTTTCCGCCGCAACTTCGAACAGAGCGGTGTGCTCGGCCGGGTCGCACTGTTCCTCAGCCCCGCGGATGCCCCGGGTATCGAACAGACAGTTGCGCCGCGCAGTGCTCTGACTCTGGCTGAATACCTGGCCTTCGAACGAGACATGCACGTGCTTGTCATACTTACCGATATGGCTAATTATTGTGATGCCCTGCGTGAGATCGGAAGCGCCAGGGGCGAGATACCCGCCCGCAAAGGATATCCCGGATACCTCTACAGCGACCTGGCGTCCATCTACGAACGCGCCGGACGAATCAGGGGGGGAGAGGGTTCAATCACCCTTATGCCAATTCTCACCATGCCCTCCGATGACGTCTTTCATCCCATCCCCAACCTGACCGGCTATATCACCGAGGGACAGATTATGATGGACCGGGATCTGGACCAGAACGGCATTTACCCGCCCGTGGCCGGGCTCCCCAGCCTCTCACGCCTGATGAAGGACGGGGTGGGACCGGAGAGCACCAGGGAGGATCATCTGCCGATTGCCGCGCAGCTTTTCGCGGCCTACTCAAACGCCCAGGAAATACGGGAACTGGCATCGGTGATCGGGGAGGATGAACTCAGCCCACAGGACCGCACATATCTGGAGTTTGCCGATGCGTACGAAAACAGGTACCTTGCACAGGGAGAGTCCGAAAACCGATCCATCAAACGGACCCTGGAAATCGCCTGGGAGGTGGCGGGTATTCTGCCCCGGAGCGAGTTGAACCGGATTGACGAGGGACTGATTGAGAAATATTATCAGCGCAGGGATTGACCATGGCCAAACATGATGCCCCCACGCGCAGCAATTATCTGGATATACAGGACAGCCTTAAACGGGTGCGCCGGAGCCGGGAGCTGCTGGAGAGAAAACGACAGATTCTGATGGTTGAGCTGATGGACAAGGTGGAAACGATGAGAAACCTCCGGGAACAGGTGGAGGAACAGCTGAATGATTCCTTCGAGCGACTGGGAAAGGCCGCCCGGAGGGCCGGCAGTGAAAGACTCGTACGGGAGAGCCTGGGATTCGCATCGGATACGGAGCTTGAAGTGAGACCCTACAGAGTGATGGGCGTGACTCTGCCCGATATCGACCTGAGAGAGGAGCAGAAATCCATACCCTACGGTCTCGTGGAAGGGGGGAGCGGGATGGACGAGGTGCGGCAACGATTTAACAGCCTGCTCAAACCTCTCGTCCGGCTCGCCGCGTCGGAGAACGCGGCCATCCGGCTGGCCGAAGAGATCAAACGAACCCGGCGACGTATCAGCGCTATGGACAACACTTACATACCGCGCTATAAAAAGCAGCTGGGAAGAATAGCTGACGCCCTCGAGGAACGAAAGAGGGAGGAAATGATTATTATGAAGAAGGCCAAAGAAAAAAAACAGAAGAGAGCCACACCCGGAGGCGGTAATGCATCTTCAGGGAGGAGGGGCAATGGCCGAGCATGATTTTGCACGGATTCTCCTCATGGTTGAGGGCACTGATGCGGGCATGGCGGCCGCACGCAGCGCCATAGGCCTGTCAGCCAATCAGGGGGCGGAGCTCATGATGATGGCTGTGGTCGATACGCGGACGCTCAAACAGCTTCTGTCGAACAGAATTTTTGTGGAAGAGGAGATGGAAGAGTACGAGGAAGAGATGCACACCTCCGCCCGGCGGCAGATGGACTATGTTACCCAGCTGGCCACTGAGGCTCAGGTGGATTATAGAACCGACCTGGTCAAAGGGGCCTGCCACACCTGTGTGCTGGAGAAGTTGCGGGATAACAGTTCCGACCTGCTGATAATGGGGGCGTTCAGGGCCACACAGGTGAAGACGGATCTTATGGCGCGGGAAAAACAGCTCATTCTGGATGAAACACCCTGCCCCGTTATGCTCGTGCCGGCTCCGGGGGACTGATGACGGGCGGCCCGGGAACTGGCGGATAGGATGCTCGATCAGTTCCAGGATCTGGAGAAG
>JBKHGK010000156.1:0-4999 GCA_046539705.1 Candidatus Brocadiia bacterium
GCGCCGCGCGGCTCCTGCCGTGTAATCTCAATTCATGAGAACACTCAATCGTATTCACTTGCCAAACATCCCACCAGAAACCGCAGGAGACTTATAGCAGTCCGCTTGGTACGCTGTCCGTTCGCATAAACAGGGCCCCGCTCGGGAATCGCGACCTACTGACGAACGTGGTTGACTGAATACTTACGTAATCGCATCGACTACCGACAATCACATGGCCATTCCGCCGTCAACACTTATAACCTGACCCGTCAGGTATGAGGAGGCATCGGAGGCCAGAAACATCACCGCGTTGGCTACGTCCTGCGCTTCGCCCAGGCTGCCGAGAGGAATCTGGTTGAGGAGTCGTTCCCTTGCGTCGTCCCCGAGTTCCTCGGTCATCCGGGTCTGGATGTATCCCGGTGCGACCGCATTGACCCGCACCCCCCGGGTCGCCACCTCCCGGGCGGTGGATTTTGTCACACCCAGGACGCCGGCCTTGCTGGCTGAGTAGTTCACCTGGCCGGGGTTGCCCACCAGCCCCACCACGCTGGATATATTGATGATACTACCGCTTCTCTGGCGCATCATCTGCCGCGCGGCGGCTTTCGTGCCATTGAACACTCCCGTCAGGTTGACCGATATCACCGACTCCCAGTCCTCCTCGCTCATCCGGATAAGCAGATTATCCCGGGTGATACCGGCGTTATTGACCAGGATGTCCAGAGAACCAAATTCATCGACAACGTCTTTGACCGCCGCCTGCATCTGCTGCATCTCGCTCACATCCGCCACAAGAGGAGTGAACCTCTGTCCGGCATTTTCGACCAGTTCCCTGGTTTCCTCAAGTGGTTCCGGGTCCACATCCAGCCCCACAATATCGGCGCCCGCTTCGGCAAGACGCTCGGCTATAGCCCGACCAATGCCACGGGACGCACCGGTAATCAACGCTGCTCTGTCGTCAAGTTCAAACATAATTGACCCTTCCGTCCAAAATTTTCAGTAGTGAGCCGACATACAGTTCAGAATTCTTCGGATGCTGAACGCAGGCTGTGCAGGTCATTGACCGAACGGCAGGATGCCCCGCGATCAATCCGCCGGAGCAACCCCCGCAGAACGCGTCCCGGACCGAACTCATAAAATCGTTCGCCCCCCCGTTCACGGCACCACTGCATGGATTCATTCCACCTGACCGGACTGGTAACCTGGCGTTTCAACAGATCACGGATTTCGCCCGCTTTTTCCGCCGGGCTCCCGGTTACGTTCGCCAGCACGGGAAACTCGGGGGCGGAAAGATCAATATCATCGAGTTTTTCCGCGAGCTTCTCAGCGGCGGGCTGCATCAGGGGGGTATGGAATGCCCCGGCCACATTGAGTCCGATGGTTCGCCGGGCCCCCCTCTCATCGCAGAGCTCGGCTGCCTGCGTCACCGCATCCGATTCACCGCTGATCACGACCTGAGAAGGCGAATTATAGTTGGCGGGCCATACCTGACCTCCGGAGTCCCGGACCTCTGTGCACGCCGTGTGAACTTCTTCGGCCTCCAGTCCGATGACCGAACACATGGTTCCCGGGTTGGCCTCACAGGCCTGCTGCATGTATTGTCCCCGGGCCCGTGTCAGTTTCACGGCCTGCTCAAACGGGATCACTCCGGCAGCCACCAGTGCGCTGTATTCTCCCAGGCTCAGACCGGCGGCGGCCAGGGGACGGGCATCCCCGGTCTCACTCTCAAAGGCACGCAGCAGCGCAATACTGACGGTCAGTATCGCCGGCTGGCATATATCAGTGCGAGCCAGCTCATCCTCCGGTCCTTCGCGGCAGATCGCGAGCAGATCAACGTCGATCGTGTCAGCCGCACGGTCGAATACCTCTCGTGCAACCTCATACTCTTCCGCCACATTCACACCCATGCCGATTTCCTGCGCACCCTGTCCGGCAAACATAAATACTGTTTCACTCATCTTCTGGGTCCCGGTATATTCGGTAATCTTTTGATTAACTGCTTTTTGGAATAATTACGCTCTGAAGTTTGTCACATATTCGGGTTAGGATCGCTTCTCCTTTGGCCGGGCCATGCCGTTCCCGGCTCGCATGACCGATGCACCGATAATCGCCTGGCCGCATGCCCCATTCAGTAGGTCAGGAGCATGCTGCCCCAGGTAATACCTCCACCGAAGGCCACCAGCAGGAGCAGATCGCCTCTGTTGAGCTTGCCGTCCCTGACAGCATCATGCAGCGCGAGTGGTATGCTGGCGGCGGAAGTGTTGCCCACGCGGTCGATATTCATGTACGCGCAGCTCTTGGGCAGTTCGGCTCTCTCACATACGCTCCGGATGATCCTCTCGTTGCTCTGATGGGGGATTATCATATCCACTTCCTGCAGTGAGGTATCGGTTTCTTCCGGAATCCGATCCACCAGTTCCCCCAGTTTGCCCACCGCGTATTTGAATACTTCGCGTCCTTCAAGAGTCATATAATGGTCGGAATTTTTGATCGTTTCGCTGTCGCACGGATTCCGGCTCCCACCGGCCGGGACCTTGAGAATGTCCGGTCGGCCACCATCGGCACCGGCTTCCGCAAAGTGAATTTTTCCCGTACCGGAGCTCGGCTTCAGCACCGCCGCTCCTGCTCCATCACCGAAGAGAATACATGATCCTCGATCGGTCCAGTCCGTCAAACGACTGAGGGTTTCGGCGCCGATGACCAGAGCATTGGCGGTCATGCCGGAGGCCACCATGGCGCCCCCCTGCATAAGCCCATACACGAACCCGGAGCAGGCGGCTTCCAGATCATACGCCATCGCATTGTCGGCCCCAATGGCCTCCTGCACCAGGCAGGCGGTGGCGGGAAACAGATGGTCGGGAGAGCATGTGCAGACGATTATCAGTTCCACATCTTCCGCCCCCATCCCCGCATCCGCCAGGGCTTCTCGAGCGGCGTTTGCGGCAAGGTCACTGGTGGCCTCATCCTCGGCGGCTATACGCCGTTCCTTGATACCGGTGCGTTTGGTAATCCATTCGTCGGATGTTTCCACCATCTGTTCCAGATCGTGATTTGTAAGTACTTTCTCGGGCAGATAAGAGCCCAGACCGCAGATTTCCACATTGAGATTCGGGGAAGTGTTCATCGTATCAGTTCGTTCTGAAGTATACAGTGCACAAAAATATCGTCCGCACTCAGCGGATCATTATCGCCATCAGCCGTTTTCTTCGGAGGCGGCATTCGCCCCCACCATCTCAGCAATCGAGGCGTTCACTTCATGGTCCATAAAGGTCCGTGCTTCCCGGACGGCATTCACGAACGCCCGTGCCTCCGAATGACCATGGCAGATTATCGTGATTCCATTGACACCGAGCAGGGGAGCGCCTCCATATTCGGCGTAATCGCTCATTTCCCTGGTCGTCTTGAATACATCCCGACAGAGGGCAAACCCCAGTTTGCGTCGCAGGCTCTGGTTGATTTCGGTGCGGAAGAATGACAGCAACTTTTCCACGAGTTTCTCACTCGTTTTCAACATCACATTCCCAACAAATCCGTCGCACACCAGTATCTCGCATCCCTGGAAAAACACATCCTGCGGTTCAACGTTTCCGACAAAATTGAGTGGGGCGTTGGCAAGCAGGTCGTAGGCTTCCTTTTCCAGCTGCCGGCCTTTTGGTTCCTCCTCCCCCACGTTGAGCAAACCCACGCGCGGGTCATCCATTCCGAGCACTTCCCGCGCAAACACATTGGACATGAGACCATACTGGAGCAGGTGAGAGGGTTTACACTGGGCGTTGGCCCCCACGTCCATAATAAGAACGGGATGATCGACTGCGGTTATTGGCACCGCGATTCCGGGTCTCTGCACGTGCTTTATCCGACCCAGCCGGAGGTTGGCTGCGGCGACCACGGCACCGGTGTTTCCGGCGCTCAGAAATGCATCGGCCTCGCCCGCGGCGACCAGTTTCATTCCCACGTTGATCGAGGACTCTTTCTTGCCCCTGAGCGCGCTGACCGGGGACTCATCCATTTCAATCGACTCCGGTGCGTGCACTATCCGAAGGTTATCCGGCCGGGAACCAATTTTCTTCAGCTCTCCCTCGATCTGACCCTCCGGCCCCACCAGTGTAACCCGAGTATCCGGAAAGGACTCGGCAGCCTGAACGGAACCGGCCACCGGCTCCGCCGGAGCTCTGTCGCCCCCTGCAGCATCAACTACAATATTCGCTGCACCGAACCGGCCAGTTCCTGTCTCATCTGTGCTCATTGGCATTCCGTTGGTGGGAAACCCATTTGGCTACCGTGCTATCAGCGTTCGACTTCGATCAGCTGTCGGCCGCGATATTGGCCGCAATTCGGACACACGGTATGCGGGGGCTTTATCTGCTGACAGTTTGAGCAGAAGAATTTTTCGGATTTCTGCCCGGGCGCGCGATCTTTCTTTGACTTCGGCACATTGGGCATTTCGCACCCCTTGTGGGTGCGTCGTTTACGTTTTCTGGCCTTGCTGGTTCGTCTCTTTGGAACAGCCATAAATTATCCTTGTGTAAGTGAATGAATGATGTTCTTGCGCGTCAGACGTACCCTGTGCCCCCCAAATGAGCAAATAAGCAGGATGGTAAACCGAGGGGAGAAAGGCGACCAATCCGAACAACCGGTAAGCCGTCTGACAATGCGCCTGTGGAAGAAACCAGATCAGGACTTCCAAAAGCCATATTTTAGCCGCGCCCCCCGGCGGTGTCAACAAAGTCCGGAGAAACTCTAAAGGGACGCCTGGCGCAAGAATGGATAGGGCAAGACGCGTTTCCCGCGCTTACCGACGTAACGCTGTGGGGATGCGGCCGTTTCTGTTCACAGATACTTTCCCGGGGGCTTTGGACCCCAGGGGCATAACCGCCCCGGTGACTAACCCGCACATTTCACAAACCTCAAACGTTAATTGTTCTAAAAGCAACCTCAGCAAAGGTGAATCGCAGAGTCACAGACAGGTTTATAACAACAGGATGTTTTTAACAGTGCCGGCAGCACCGGTTTGGTC
>JBKHGK010000157.1:0-4943 GCA_046539705.1 Candidatus Brocadiia bacterium
CGGCGCTTGATGACCGCGCAGATCAGGTGTACATCAGATTTATCACAATTATTCGGAGAAGTCCGGATGACCTCCTTTAGCGTCCGGTATCGGAAAAATTTCGTCGGGTATCTCTCACACCACGAGAACTCATAGCCATGCGAACAATTTATTTTGACTGCAGCAGCGGAGTGAGCGGGGACATGTGTCTTGGCGCCCTCGTCGATGGAGGTGTCCCCCTGTCCCATATCAGCGACACACTGGAGGGGCTGCCTTTTGAGGGTTACACTCTGGAGGAACAGAAGGTGACCCGGGCCGGGCTGGCGGCAACCCGGGTAAAGGTTCAGATTGACGAATCTCACGAACCACCCCACCGGCACCTGGAGGACGTGATGAAGATTCTCCACGGGGGGAATCTGGACGCGCGGATTGCTGAAAAGGCGGGCCGCGTTTTCCAGCGGCTTGCCCGCGCCGAGGCAGGCGTTCACGACACCACCCCCGGGGAGGTCCACTTCCACGAGGTCGGGGCAATTGATGCAATTTGTGATATCACCGGCACAGTTGCTGGGCTGGAGTGGCTCAACCCCGACAGGATCCTTTTCTCCAGGATATCCGTGGGAGGAGGGCGAGTGGATGCGGCGCATGGGCGTCTGCCGGTTCCCGCCCCCGCCACCGTGGAATTGCTGAGAGGATATGAGACCTGTGGCGGCCCCATTGATGAGGAACTGACAACTCCTACCGGAGCGGCACTCCTTACATGTCTGGGCGAAAACACACCCCGCTGGCCGGACATGTCCATCGAGAAGATAGGAATCGGAGCGGGCGGCCGAAATCCCGATACCCTTCCCAACGTCCTCCGACTGGTCGTGGGAACCTCCGGGGACGGAGGAGGGGAATCGGATTACATCTGGCAGATCGAAACGAATCTTGATGACGCGACGGGGGAGGAAATTGGGTTTTGCGTAAATCGGCTGCGCGAAGAGGGGGCGCTGGACGTGTTCACAACACCGGTGCAGACGAAAAAGGATCGTCCCGCCGTCAAATTGACCGTCCTCTGCAAACCGGGTCGGCGACGGAAGATGGAAAACCTGCTTTTCCAGCTTACCCCCACCATTGGAGTGAGACGCAATCTGATGGAGAGAGCCAGACTGAGGCGGCACACGGAACGGGTCTCGACCCCGTGGGGTGAGGTGAGAATGAAAGTTGCGGAGCTGCCCGGCGGCAAAAAACGGGCCACGCCCGAGTATGATGATTGCGCGGCCCTCGCCCGCCGGCACAACATCTCCCTCAGGAGGGTTTTCAGGGAGGCTTATAAAGCCCGGCAACAAACCTCACCCGAGCAGCCTCACTTCTGAGCTCGCCCCCTCTGAGGTTCAGGGGTGGGCTTTTGGGGTTTGCGGGAAGTCAGGATTGATAAGATGAGGTCAGGAACCCCTGAAGGGGTCCACTACGAGCCTGAGAAGGATGTATTTTGATTGTGAAAGTTTTCCAGCCCGCAAATTTCGGTGTGCCGTGGGAAGACACACTGAAATATACGGGCTATTCCAGTTCATCCGCCCTGGCTATGACCTCCTCACCCGATTCTTCCGTGCTGATGTAATCCTCGCAGAGCACAATATCATCGTCGGCGCTCCTGGCCTGTCTGGTAGCGTTATGCGCCGCTGATACAAGGTTCTCCACGTTATCGGCATTCATCGGATATGCGGCCACACCAACGTTCATTTGCAGCCCCTCGATCACTTCCCCGGAGGGCATTTTATAGGTAAAACGGTACAGAGTATCCAGAAGCCCCTCCGCGACATGTCTGGCATCGCGCCTGTTCGTGTGGGGCAGGAGTATGAGATACCGGTCGGGAAATATACGGCGCAACGCGTCATACTGGC
Organism: Candidatus Brocadiia bacterium; assembly: GCA_046539705.1. GTDB lineage: Bacteria > Planctomycetota > Brocadiia > SM23-32 > SM23-32 > CAZXYF01. Next base: position 1,863 of record JBKHGK010000157.1, read on the forward strand.
GGATCTGTCCCCCAAAGACATCCGCCACCTCATCAAGTACCTCCTCCGCCGCCTTCTCCCCGTACTGGATCTGCAGGTCGGAAAAATCGGCAAGTTCCATATAGAGCAGACTCATCACGCCCCCATGCCGGTCGACCCGGGCTTTCTCCTCGTCCAGCCGTGCCTTCAGATATAGATAGTCGTGCGAACTGCCCGGCTCGGTCGTCCTCGCCATCCTCTCCAGTCGTTTCATCGCCGTCCTGTCCATATTCTCAAGAGCCCGACTCATCAGATCCTCGCTCCTGAAAAGAGCGTAGATGGAAACCGCAATAAACCACCCTGTTACACATGGCAGTAGCACCTTCAATGAAACTGCATCAGGCACCCAGCCGGTAGCGGTCACAAATGTTGCCAGGGCAGAGAGGGCCGCAAGGATCAAAGTTATTATTCCTGCGCGCCTGTAACGGTAAAGCGTGCTGAGTAGTTCCGGCGACGTATAGCCACGATCTGATTGCATTGTTCGTCCTTTCCGCAAGATAATAAGGATAAGCTACTAATGTCCTCTCCCCCTTCCGTGCCATTCGTCCCGCATCGGCTAACTCCAGCTCTCTCATACACCCATACCATAGGGAAAGCGCCGAAGGGGATATCTCTACCTCCCCCAACAGTATGCCCGTTTAAAGGACGGAAGGCAAGACCAAACTTTTCCATCTTGCAATAATTTAGCCGAAAAGGTACTCTATAGTTGCGCATGTCTATGGTAGTATAGTTTTACCATACCTCGAGACCGCAGACTGATGAGCGGTCCTCCTCAGCTCACCAACGGATGCCAAGCAGCCATTATGGGAACCATTCAAGTCTCTTGCGATTTTTGCGGCCGCGAATTCACGGTGCCATCGAGCATGGACGGGCAAGCCCTATCCTGTGACTGTGGTAGCACGGTCCGAGTATCTTCCGAGGCCACCGCGGAACAAGCGGAACCCTCGGAATCTCCGCCCCCCGCAGAAGAGGGGACCGGACCCACAGGGGACGCGCCCGCAGGTGGCTGGTATGTGCATTCTAATGGAGCTTCCCAGGGGCCGATAAAACTGTCAGATCTGCAGAACCGGGCCAAAGAGGGGGAACTGAACCCCAAACAGCGGATTTACCATGCATCAATCGGGACCTGGCGGCGCGCGTCGCATGTGCCGGCTCTTGAAGGCTGCTTCCCCCAGCGAAAACCATCATCAAGATCGGAGGCCGAAACCGACACGGCCGGGCGACGCCGCTGGCATGTGAGGGTCGGAGAGGAAAAGTATGGACCGTTCAGCAGCGACCGGATCAATCAGATGATCGGAAAGCACCAGCTGCAACCGACCTCGCAGATATGGAGCCAGGAACTGGGGGAATGGAAACCGCTGAGGGAAGTAAAGCCCTTCTCCGACATCTGGGAAGATGACGAGCAAGAAAGCCCCCCGCAGAAAAAAACGCAAAAAGAAGGCAGCGCAAAAGAAAAGTCACACACCGGCCCGGAGGAAACTGAATCGGAGGAAGAACACGAGACGACGCAGGTGAACTCGTCGGGACGCCAGAAAGAAACCTCCACAGGGGTCAGTCCCACCAGAGCAGAACAGGAGGTAACATCCAGCGGCCTCACCCAGAACCTCAAAAGTCTCTTTGGAGGTGGGGACGAACAGGAATCCGAGCACGCCCATATCCCCTCAACCCTGCTGACCGTCGAGTATGTGGACGATAGTGAAGGCATGGAGACCTCACTGGCCAGAATCACCGAACTGCTGCGAGAAATGAAACAGCAGACAACCCGCCTTGATCGGTCCATAAGCCGGATCGCACAGGCCATTGATCAGCAGAACAAACGCAGCTCGCATGCTATGAACGCACTGAAACGGCGTGTGGATGAGCTGTACAACAAAATGGATAATGCAGCAATATCTTCCCGGAGCGATACGGACACTCCGGATGATTCCGAGGAACCTGGAGCCGAAGAGGGCTTTGGTGTGCCGGAGCAATTTCAGGGCGATGAAGCCCACGAACATGCCTGGCAGATTGCTCAGGTGGTGGTCGACGATCTGGCGGAATATCATCCGGAAGATGTGGAGGAAGGGGTCATGTATGATAACCTCCGCGAAGTACTCGAGGCGCCCATAGAAGAGGCAAGAAAAACCTACGAGGAGCGCACCCCGGATACGGTCCGCCAGGAAGTGGATTATTTTGATATGGCCCTTCGGCAGCTTAAGTCCCACAAACAACAAGAACTTGGTGAGGATGGCTCATTGTGAGCGTTCCCCTCCAGAAATTTATCGGCATAACTCTCCGTGGGACGTTGTTTTTTGTTGTACTTCTTCTGCTTCCCGGGCCGGCGATGGCCGGCCGACCGTGTTTTCCCGGGGGAGAACCAACCCGCGGCCATATTGGCCCGGATGTGTCCCGGATAAATTCTGTCGTCCCTCGGCCATCGCCCGAAACCAACTCGGAGCTCCAGGACAGCCTGGAAGACCAGAAGGAACGGGGAGTTTCCGGTCTGCGGGAGGCGGGCCAATCGTTATCGGCCCGGCATTTTCTGGGTTGGATGGTGACATTCGGGCTTATAGTCGGAGGTCTGGGATTTCTGCTGTTTGGGCGGCTAGCCATAAATGCCGCTTTCATCCCCGTTGCCGCCCTTATCGGCCTTTCACTTGGCGCCTATCTGGGAATCAACCTGGGCATAAATTCCCTGAACAGTGCCGCCCTACCCGCCCTGATAGGTGCAGCAGTCGGGGCTGTAAGTTTTGGTATAACTGCCGTCAAAGCCCCTGGCGTAGCCTGGCTACTGATGGGGGTAGCTCCTTTCCTGGCACTCGCGGCATTTTTGGCTCCGGCCAACCGGCTGGTGGCCCTTCTATCCGTGTTTGCCGGACTGGTGCTGGGCCTGTGGACGTCGCTGGACACTCGCACGCCGGCCGTTATCTCCACCGCCGCACTGGGAACTATTATGCTTGTTTTCGCCTGGGGTATCCTTGCCCATCTGCTGCCGGACGGGCACGTGGCGTCCCTTTTCTGGCAGGCTGCCGCCCATCCCTCCTGGCTGGCCGTCAGCATGGCTGTATGCCTCATCGTGGGGGC
>JBKHGK010000158.1:0-4928 GCA_046539705.1 Candidatus Brocadiia bacterium
GGCGGCCGGGCTATTCCCCAAGCCACTGTTCAATCTTCTGTTCGTCCTCCTCGCGCCAGGGCCTGAGCTCTTCTATTGACTGCCGGTCGTAGCCGCTGTAAACATGCGCCATAGTCTCCCGGTAGGTTCCTTCCTCCCGGGCGTGGCGGCGCCATTGGCGGAAGGATTGCCGGTCATAGCTCTTCGCCCGTGCATCTATCTGTTCACAGGCAAAATTGTCCGCCAGGATCCCCTCCATTTCCGCGGCGATCTCCGGCTTTTCCGCGGCCACATTGTTCTCTTCCCACGGATCGTCCTGCAGGTCGAACAGTTTGGGGTTGTAGCCCACGTGTTTTATGTATTTCCATCGTCCCCGGCGCAGCATATACGAGCCGGTGCAGCAGCGATCTCCGTTGTATTCGCCGAAAACCCAGTCCCGCCGTGACGGGTCGCTTTCGCCTCCCAGAAGCGGCATCAGGGACTGTCCGTCCAGGGAATCCGGATACCGGGGATGCGAGGCGAAATCATTGTAGCTGATCCGGGCCATATCCATCAGCGTGGGGTAGAGGTCGATCAGGGAGACCGGTCGACTGACGGTGGCGCCCTGTTCCACATCGGGGCCGGCGATGATGAGCGGTTCGTGCACTGAGGCTTCATACATCGAGCGTTTGAGAATCTGATTGTGTTCCCCGGCCATCTCTCCATGATCGCTGGAGAAAACGACGTAGGTGGATTCGGACAGCCCCAGATCTCTGAGGGTGCGCAGGATGTGACCGACCATGTCGTCAAGGGTGGAGATCATGGCGTAATATATGTGGCGCATTTTGCGGACGAGTGAAGGGGAGAAGGGTCGGGAGCAGTTTTTGGTGATACGCATATATTTGTCCACCGGATGTTCTGCCCTGTCCAGCCCCCCGAGGGTGGGTGGGATCTGGATCTCATCCTCGTTGATACGTTCCAGGTATTGTTTTTGTGCGCAGAATGCGGGATGCACCAGGCCGGTGGTCAAATACAGCATGAATGGCCTGTCCCCTCCCGCCGCTTTACGCAGGAAATTCGTGGCCTGGTGGGTCCGTTCCCAGTCCCCGCCCCACGTCGGCTGATCATCGTCCGCGATCTGCGGCATGGGCGTTCTGCTGATCGGGCGGTGGATCTCCGCCGAGCGGGTCCAGGAGCCAATCCGGTCCCGTATGGAGTGTTTGCCCCACTGATAATCCAGGGGGCCGATGGCGGCGGTGCGGTAGCCCGCGCGCTGAAACGTCGTCCGGAACGTCGGAACCGCTTCGTCCAATCCCTCGTGATTGTTCCAGCAGTCGTAGAAGTGAGGGTACTTTCCACTCCACATACTGGCACGGGAGGGGTTACAGACGGGGCAGTTGCTGTAGGCTTCGGTGAACAGCGTCCCCCGTTCCGCCAGGGAATCAAGATGGGGGGTGGCCTCCGTCATGGCCCCGTTTCCCATACAGCCCATCTTGCGTCCGTCCATGCTTTCGGCATGGATGAAAAGGATGTTCGGATGATCGGCGTCAGCTTTCAGTTCCTGTGAGTTATCTGTCATTGTTCCATCAGTCTCCCAGTTTTCCGCGTGAATTTGGCGTATTGCCCGTATATTTCACGAGTCGTAGACCAAACCGGTGTTGCCGGCACTGTTGAAAACAGCCTGTTGTTATAATCCTGTCTGTGATCTTGCGATTAAGATTTGCTGAGCCTGCTTTGAGAATGATTAGCGTTTGGGGTTTGTGAAATATGCGGGATAGCTTGCACAGGGTTTACAGAGATATTCCGCTCGCAGCAGAGGGAAGTATTTCAGAGAAACGTATCCGGATGTCTCGCCCGCACCTCAGTACCGTCCCCCCGGCGTGATTCGCTGAACACTTACCAGTAGCCCCCTTCAGCTGGACCACAGGGGGCAGTTGCACATGGCAAACGCAAAAGGATACGGGCCGACCCGTCCGGCCCGACGCCGTTCAGTCCAGGCCGAACAATTCTTCCTTCAGCTCCAGATAGTAGAGATAGTTCTCCTGGGAAACGTCCGGGGGACATCTATGGTCACAGTGCGGAATGAATCCTCCTCGTTCCACGTAGGGGGCCAATGATTCCATGTATTCCTTTATGGCGTCTTTGCTCTCGGCCAGCACCCGTTTGTTGACGCCCCCCATAATTCTCAGCTCTTTGCCGTACTCATCCAGCATCTCACCCGGGTGGCCGCAGCCGTTGACTTCCCAGGGGAACATGGTGTTAAGGCCGGCCTCCAGAAAATGCGGTATCATGTCCCGTATGTCCCCGTCGGAGTCGGTATACCAGATGTCCACCTCGTGTTCGTGCAGCATAGTGCCGATGCGTTTATAACGGGGCAGGACGACGTTTGTGAAAAAGTCCATGTTGACCAGGGGGCCGTTGTTGCAGGAGATATCCTCCCAGCCGGCCGCGAAGTCAAAATCAAAGTGTGGGAGCAGCTGCTCAAGCGCGTGTTCAACCAGCTGGCAGGAGGTTTCTACCATATCCTCAACCATCTCGGGGTAGTCAAAGACCGCGTAGGTGAGTCCCTCCAGAGTGAGCAGGTCCCGGATCCGCCCGATCATCGACCCGCAGTGGATCCCGAGGGGATAATTTCTGTCGGGTGGATGCTGTTCTTTCAGCTGTTCGACATCGACCTGGCGGTCGGGGTGGTCCACGTCGAAACGTTCTTTCTTGATCTGTTCCCAGTCCTCCGGAGTTTTTATCTTCGAATCCGTGAAGTGGGGGATGGTGCTGTGCTCGTCCCTGGGAACCTCACCGATCAGCCCCGCCCCGTTCTGTATGATCCTGTGAGTCTCGGTTTCTTCGATTACCTTCCGTTCGAACGGCGGGTGAATCCATACTTTTCCCCGGATCGTGGCCTTGCGGTCGAAGTTCAGGAAGCGCCCGGCCTCCCCGTTCCCGGTGATATCGTTCTCTCGAAACATCGGCCACTGTTGAAAATTCTCCTCCCAGTATCCGAATTCCGTGTTGAAACACCGGTCAAAAGGCTCATAATGCATCTGTGCATTGAACCGCTCGCGGTCGGTCATCGTGCCTTTCCATTTGTCTCTGATTGGTTCTATTGGCATGCTTAATCCTTGAGAGAGGAGTGTGGCTCATCACTGTCCCGGACAGTGCCCTGTCAGGAGGGAGCATACCTTAGTTGCGCGAAGAGCAAGCATCAAGTCAAAACATGGAAGCGGTTGTTTTGCGTGTCCACCCTCTTGAGATTACAATCCCCGGTGAGTTCGGGCCGGAGATCCCCCGGACATAAAGCTGCGGGAACCTGACATGAGGAGGGCAACAGATGGATGAGGAACTGGATAATGTGAACGGGGAGAGTCGGTGGGCGTCCGTTCGCATTTACGGCATCGGTGTGGGGCTCGCCAGCGCGTCCGCCCTGTACGGACTCATTGCTCTGCTGCTGGGACGCGCTTTTCTGCCGGGACTCTCTGCTAATGGTCTGACAGTGGGGGGGAGCAGCGGGCGCGCCCTGGCCGCTTCCTATTTGGCCGGCGGGATATATCTGTTCCTGCGGCTGTATCTGGGACCACGGCTGAAATCGTCCCCCTGGTATTCCCTCCTCTATGGCGTCCAGTGCCTGCTCCTGGCCGGGCTTATAGCGCTGCTGATCTACATGCTGATGCATATGGGCGAAGTTATGTAGCCCGGTTACGCGAGGGCGAGTAACCAGTCGCCGGCGACCGTTTGATACTCAGCATGTGCAGAATGTGGCCGAAGAACGCATCCAACTCGTACCGCCGGAGACCTGAGTGATGGGTCAGTCTTTTCGTTCTTGAGAAATGCGGGTTAGAGGTGACTATGAGGGCAATACTTATATCGGCACTGGCGGCGGCGTGTGGTCTTTCACTGGTGATCACCCGAGTCGTGCGACATCTGTCACTGCGTTACGGATTTGTCGACGAGCCCGGCGGGCGAAAAAAACACGAGCGGGTCACTCCGCAGGGGGGCGGGGTGGCGATCGTGCTGGCCACTTCGGTCACCATCCTGGCTGCGGCTGCGTTACCGTACCTCTGGCACGTCTATCCCGGTCTGATGACTGTTCCGGAGACTCTGGCGGAGAACATGAGGCTCGCAGCGCGGACCCTGCCCCTGCTGGTCTATATTCTTGCCGGGGGGCTGGCCATCGCGTTCTTCGGTCTCTGGGATGATCTGCGTCCGTTCCGTCCCGTCACAAAGCTGCTGTGTCAGTTCGCCATTGTCACGGTGATTGTGGTCACCTCTGGTATCCGTGTCACCCTGTTCATCGAGTCCGATTTCCTCCAGTGTGCCGTGACGGTGGTATGGGTGGTCCTGCTGACCAATTCGTTTAATCTGCTGGACAATATGGATGGTCTCAGCAGTATACTGACTGTGGTCTGCGGGGGGAGCCTGGCCATTCTGGCCCTGCAGACCGGTCAGTTTTTCGTGGCGGGATTCGTGCTGTGCCTTGTCGGAGCGGTGTTCGGTTTTCTGTTCTACAACTATCCCCCGGCCAGTATATTCATGGGGGACACCGGCAGCATGTTCCTGGGGTATATGCTGGCCACCGCCACCACCCTGACCACCTTCATGGCGGGTCCACAGCAGAATCCCCTTTTCCCGGCGCTGGTACCGCTCATCATCTTTGCCGTTCCCCTCTACGATAGCGCTAGCGTCGTTCTGATTCGGCTCCACCACGGCCGACATCTGCTGGCAGGGGACCGGAATCATCTCTCCCACAGGCTTTACAGGCTGGGCATGAGTCCCGGGCGCGTTCTGGCCACCATTTCACTTATGGCCGTGGCTACGTCGCTGGGAGCCACGGTTCCCTATGGCGGCCCGACATGGATCGTTCTGGTACCTGTGCTGCAGGCAGGGGCGGCTCTCGGAGTGTTGCTGCAGCTTGAACTGTTCAGCACGGACGTGCAATATCCGGGTTAACCCGGATATTTCACAAACCTCAAACC
>JBKHGK010000159.1:0-4927 GCA_046539705.1 Candidatus Brocadiia bacterium
GTTGTGATTACCGTTTGGTGATATTGGTTGTAGAATAATTAACGCTTGAGGTTTGGTGAAATATGCGGGCTAAGGCGGACAGTGGTAGTCCGATCTTCACCCTGCGGGGCCAAACCAGGGGGGGAGGCGGTTTGCTCGGACCGCAGACAGTTAGAACGTGGCGTTGTGTTTGTCCAGTATCAGGATGCGGCCACAGTTGTCGCAGTAGACAAGTTCGTCATTTTTCAGCAGTGCGTTTTCCGATTGGCGGGGTATGGAGGTGTGGCATCCCTGGCATATACGCTGTTTGACATGGACCAGTGCCTTCGTGCCTTTTGACCGGGATATCTTGCGGTAGGCCTCCAGCACATCCGGCTCTATGTCATCGAGCAGCGATTCCCTTTCCTGCTGGAGCTCCTCGATTTTCTCATTGTATTGTTCGGTTTTTTCCCGGACCCGATCCTGGATGTCCTCCAGTTTTGATTCTTCCGCTTCGATTTTTTCGTTGATCTGCTCCCACCGCTTCTTCATTTCGTCCGCTTTGTCCAGCAGTTCGAGCTCCTCGGTCTCCCACTTCTGTATATCGGCGAGGTTGCTCTGGATTGTCTGCCCCATGCTCTGGTATTGTTCACGATTCTTCGTGGAGTTTCGCTGGACTTTGAGTTTTTCGTTCTGTTCCTCCGCTTCCTGGACGTTGAGTTCGCGCTTATCCGCTTCTTTCATGCACCGCTGGCGTTCCTCCCTGGCTTCCTGAAGGTCGGATTTGAGTTTGTCAATCCGCTCCTCCTGTTGCTCGATATCGAGCTTAAGCCTGTCTCTATCCTCGCGGTTCTGTTCGATACGTCCATCGATTTCCTGTAGCTTTTTGAGTTTGTCCAGCTCGTCTCGTATCTCCATGGGCTTTCTTTTTTATGGATAGGAGTATAATGGCTGCTGTGAAAGGGCAGAAGGGCAGGGTAATTGGCCGTGCTATTCTTCCTCGTCGGGCAGGCCCTCAACAAAGCCTTCCAGCTTCCGGCTCCGGACCGGGTGCTGGAGTTTGCGAATGGCTTTGGCTTCAATCTGTCGGACTCGTTCCCGGGTGACGTTGAATATCTTGCCGACCTCTTCGAGGGTGTAGGTGTAGCCGTCGCCGAGCCCGTACCGGAGGCGGATTATCTCCCGTTCCCTGTAGGTCAGGGTGTCGAGAACTCCCTCGATTCGGTCCTTGAGCATTTCTTTGGTGGCCACGTTGACCGGGGATTCGGCGTCTTCGTCCTCGATAAACTCTCCGAACGTGCTTTCCTCGCTCTCGCCCACCGGGCGGTCCAGACTTATCGGTTTGCGCGATATTTTCAGCACCCGTCGCGTTTCCTCCACGCTCAGGTCAGTGGCATTGGCCAGTTCCTCCAGCGTGGGTTCGCGGCCGAGTTTCTGTGAGAGCTTTTTCATCACGTCCCGGATGTTGCTCATCGTTTCGATCATATGGACGGGGATCCGGATGGTTCGTGCCTGGTCGGCGATGGACCGGGTTATGGCCTGGCGGATCCACCATGTGGCGTAGGTGCTGAACTTGAATCCCCGGCGGTACTCGTATTTGTCCACCGCCCGCATGAGGCCGGTGTTGCCCTCCTGAATCAGGTCGAGGAAACTCAGACCCCGGTTCCGGTATTTCTTGGCGATGCTGACAACCAGGCGCAGGTTGCCACCGGACAGATCCTGTTTCGCCAGCTCATATTCGTCGTGGGCCCGGCGCGTGGCCTCGAATCTCATTTTGAAGACTTCATAGGGTAAGCAGAGCTGGTCCTCCAGGTGCCGCAGTTCAGCCCTCAGTCCACGCCTTTTGGCCCGATGGCTTCTTTCCGAGCGCAGTCTCTCCAGTTCCCGATGGATCTCTCCCATCTCCTCATACAGGTCGTTCATCTCATCCATCCGGGGCTGCACCTTTTTGATCCGGAGCCCGAGTTCTTCCAGCAGGGTCTGCGATTTTCTCGACCAGTTCTGCATGTCGCGAAGGATGTCCACGCGTTCCTCGCGCGGTAGCTGCTCATCCTCGCTGTCCTCTTTTTCCCGCCATTTCTCCCAGGCGTCCTCAATACGGTCCAGCAGCCGGCGGATGGTTGCTGCGTTTTCGGGCACTCGTTTGGCCAGCGAATCCTTGTCAACTTCGACCGCGGCCTTGTTGAGGGTGCGGTCGAAAGGGATCTCTCCCTCGGCAACGTCTTCCATTATTTCCACACATTCCTCGATAACCGGCACGAACTGCATGATGCGTTTTCGGAACCGCTGCCGCGATATTTCGATTCTCTTTGCCAGAGAAATCTCCTCTTCCCTCGTCAGCAGGGGGATCTCGCCCATCTGGGTGAGGTACATCCTGACCGGATCGTCAATGCTTTCGGTGGTGCCGGCGAGTTCTTCGGCGTCCTCGGTCTCCGTTTCGGTTTTTCCGGACTCTGCTATCTCGCTTTCGGCCGTCTGAGCGTCGTCGGCAAGCTTGTCCTCGTCGATAATATCGATGCCCTCCTCATCAAGGGTCAGCAGGACTTCATCGATATATTCGGTACTGCTTGCATCTTCGGGCAGAAGATCATTGAGCTCCTCGTAGGTCAGGAATCCTTTTTTGGTGCCGCGGTCGATCAGCTCCTGCACTTCCTCACCCAGTACCGGTGTTCTGTGGTCCTCGTTCTCCATGTTGCTCATCGACTAACTGTCCTTTCCCGGCTTTATCCTGTAGGTGTCTCTGTCCTCTTCGCGCCGCATTTTTTCGTAGCGGCGCAGCATTTCGTCCTCTTCCTCCTGAGCCGTCCGTTCCTCTTCGGGTATCATCTTGAGCATCTCAAGCCTCTGACGCCTGAGCTGGCGTTTCTCCAGGCATTCGATATATTCCTGGTAACGATCCTGTGCGCTGGCCGTGTCTATGGCCCGGGTCCGACCCTGTTCTTCGGTGAGCCGGCGGGTGGCCAGGGAGATGAGTTCCGAGTCGTTAAGCCTGTTCACAAACTCGTCTCCCGGTGTTGATCCCGAGGAACGCAAACTCTGAAAAAGTTTCTCCAGCAGCCGCCTGTCCCGGCCCTTCTGCAGCATGTTCAGATCAATGTCCTCCACGGCTTTTTTCTGGAGCGAGGGATGGTTCAGCAACAGCCCCGCCAGCTCCCCCGGCAGCGATCGTGCGGCTGACATGGTTGACGGGGAGACCGAATCCTCGTCCGATGGCGGGCTGGTGGCCCGGGAGTCCCGAGCAGTTCTGTGTTTCATGGTCCTTTCCAGATAGTCGAACGCGCTTTCCGTAGTTACTCCGAGCTCCTGAGCGATCTTTCGGACCAACATGTCACGTTTGGCCCCGTTGTTCACCGCTGCCGGTATCTGCAGCAGCTCATCAAAAGCCTGTGAGCGGCCATTAACCGTCTCCAGATCATACCGTTCCGATGCCCTCCGAAACCGGAACTCAAGATAGTTCTCACTTGCTTCCACACGGCTCCGGAAGGCATCCGCACCGTTGCTCAGCAGGTAATCACATGGGTCCATGCCTTCTTCAAGACCGGCCACCTGGGGTTCTATATCTTCGGCCAGCAGGACCTCGATGCTGCGGTCCGCTGATTTCTGGCCGGCCTCGTCGGCGTCAAAGACCAGTACTACCGTGTCGCACAGATTGCTGAGAGTCCGTGCGTGATATTCGGTGAGCGCCGTGCCCAGCACCGCCATGGCGGAGTCGATCCCGAACTGGTGGGCCATTATTACGTCCGTATAGCCTTCAACGATTATCGCGGTGCCGGAGGATCTGATCGCATCACGGGCCTCACAGAAACCGTAAAAACAGCGGCGTTTGTTGAACAGGGGACCCTCGGGGCTGTTCAGATATTTCGGCTGATCCTCATCATCCAGCGCGCGTGCTCCGAACCCAATCGGCATATGATTGCGGTCCCGGACGGGAAAGATCAGCCGGTTGCGAAAACGATCATAATAACCACCTGAGTTTTTTCTGGGTTTCACAAGGCCGGCCTGCTCCAGCGTCTCCGGAGGAATATCCCGCCTCTTTCCAAGCTTCAAAATATGCTCCCAGCCGTCAGGCGCGAATCCCACCCGCCACTGCTGAACTGATTCCTCGGAGATCTGTCGGTTTTCAAGATACTGCCGGGCCGTTTCGGATCCACCCGCTTTCTGCAGGCATTTCTCGTAGAACTTTGCTGCCAGCTCAACGATACCACGCAGGGAGCGTTCCCTGTCGGCGGTCGGGCCGGTCTCATCGCCGTACCGACTTATGTCTATCCCGGCTTCTCTCGCCAGCTGCGTCAGAGCCTCGTAAAATTCCAGACCCTCCATCTCCTTCAGAAACGTGAATACGTTTCCACCCTCTTTGCAGCCAAAGCAGTAATACAGACCCCTGTCCGGATCCACCGAAAATGAAGGGGTCTTCTCGTTATGAAACGGGCACAGGCCCACATACTGCTTCCCCCGTTTTTCAAGGTTCGTGTAACGTCCGATAAGACGTACCACATCTGTGGACTGTGCGATCTTTTCCACAATGTGTTCAGGCACCTTCCCCGACAAGGCAGTTCTTTCGTTAGAGAGCGGCTCTGACAGGTAAGAGGGAATTCGGGCCGTGCACGGGCAGAAACAATCGAATTATACCACATGGATCCGGGTTTTGCAAAAATTACCGCATGAGGTGAGGAGACATTCGCGATGGGACGACCGATCGGCGAATCCGTGGGCGATGACACCAGAGGTTCTCACCACAATATTGCCGGCCCCAGAACGGCGGGACCGGGCCGTCAGCACGCCATCTATAAGAACAGTCTGCAGTTGGGATATCCCGCGGCCGCGGGACATCCGCCTTGGACTGTTCTCATATCTGGCGCACTGACGACCCGTGAAATATACGGGCTAAGCGGTTGAGCATAATTACCCCAGGGTTTCCTGTAGTTATCTGGCCCGCTGCATAAGCCCCCGGATGGGGGCGAAGCAGAGG
>JBKHGK010000160.1:0-4908 GCA_046539705.1 Candidatus Brocadiia bacterium
ATCCGGCCTGTCCCTTTCCTGGCGCATTGCCCTTTCTCACTCGATCCGCAGCATGCGGACGCCGTATCCGACCAGTGGTACCGTGATGCGACCGGTCGCCTCGTCAAATTCGATCGTTCCCTGCCATGCGCCCGGATCCTTGTGCTCCTCTTCCAGATCCTCCCCCATATCCGTCTCCGCGTCGGCGTCCTCTCCGTCATCCTCCGGCATATCGCCCAGAAGATCATCAACCTCATCCCGATCCGGATGCTCCGCGTCGACAACTTTCCCGGGATCCACGCCCAGACTGTCAAAATCAATCCGAATCTCCACCTCCGAATCCTCTTTGTTCCAGGTGCAGAGGATGAGCATGAGCCGGTCCCCGCGCTGCAGAAGCAACCATTTGCAACTCTCATCACTTACCTCCACCGGCGCGTCGTCATCCCAGTAATTATACACCTCACACTCCTCCAGCCCGTATCCAAACTCAAAGACCTCCTCGGGCCAGTCCTGTCCGCTCCACTCGGGAAGTATCTCGTGGACCATAAACCCTCCCGCCCGGGTCCGGTGGCCGCGTTTCAGATCGACCTCAGAGGCCGAGCCCTCTTTCGGTTCTACCTCCGCAATCGCGGTCGGCACGCATCCGGACTGTCGCCCGATACTCTCTGCCCTCAAATGGTCCGGCGAGAACTTTGGCTGGAATGGGCGAGGCCCGCCCCGCCATTCCAGATCCAGATTGACCTGATTGAATGACTGCCACGGAACAACGTGCGCATTCGTCATGTGCGTCATCATGATCTGCGGCGTTTCCGGCATAAACAGCTCTTTGTGCAGCACCCAGATGCGTTTGAGGTATTCGCGCCGGGCCCACATCTGTGTTGAGGGCTGAATTTGCCCGTCTTCACGCCGGTAGGCATTGGTCAGATAGGGATTCCACGAGCGCACGGGGAATACGTTGTCGAAATACAGCCCGGCGCTACGACGGAGCCATTTTGCCCCGAACCACGTCGCAAAATCCCGATAACTCGGCACCATGGTGCCGGATCCAAAGAACCACCGCCGATGAGAGACGTCGGTTATTTTGGTGCCGAACCGTTCGGTGAAACCCTGAACTTGCCGGAGAAAAACCTCTTTCATGTCCCATGAACAGCGAAACGTGGGATGCTCCTCGCAGAAGGTTGTCGTGCCGCGGAACTCATCAAAATACGCCGAGAAAAAATCCCTCGAGGTTCCCCGGCCGATCCCGTTGGCGACCAGCCCTCGATACATACTTCTCAACTGACGCGTGGCCCCCTCATGATTCAGATTTTGATCAACCCATCTTTCAGCCACTTTTTGTTCATCCACTCTCTGGCCCTGCCGTAATTTATAAAACGCGTCGAGGGTCGAGAAATCCTTGTTGACCGGGTATTTGGCCGCGTACGCCGCCGGCAAACCAAATACGTGGCCCATGCTGAATTGAACCCCCCGGCGGTCCGGCCGCGCCATTGCCCGCCAGTCTTTGCGCATGGGCTTGGCGGGGCTGGCCATCAAACCGAAGGTGATCGTTCGCGGCTCATCGAGCACAACAGGTTTCTGCACCAGGTGCAGCCGCAGGGTCAGAACACCGTTCTCCCGGTGCAGGGTCTGGCACGGGGGCTGTTCATCCCAGTCAATGACCCACCCCTTCTCGTTGTCCGCAAACCAGCTGATGCCGCGCTCGGCACCACCCAGCCAGATGTAGGGCTTGAAGTTGCCCGGCCAGCGTTTGTCGCGAAATTGAGTCGATGCCCAGATGCGCCCTTCCCCCGATGGCGTTTTCCCGGCCGGGTTGCCCCTTATCAGCGTTTTGAGGGCGTGCCAGAGGGGAGCCTCGCCATCCTTCATCGGAATATCCACATGCAACCGGCGCAGTTCCTGCTCTTCCGTCCCGGGTTTCAGGGTCATCTCGACCTTCGTGCATCCGTCGTATTCCGTGGTGGCACGGGTCTCAAGATTCACGGCCGGATGGCTCGCGCTACCTTCGTATACCACTTCCTGTTCGCCCTTTTCCGTAAAATTCCCCTCTCCGGCCAGAGATTCCTTTTCATTCACAACAACCTGCACCGGTTCGGCCAGAAGTTCCCGGAAATCAGAATCGTTGCCCCGTGCCCGGACGCTTTCCCATAATCCCAGCTCGCCGATCCGGTAACGTCGCATGACGACGTCAACGCGTCCATCGTTGACCTCTATCGGCTCGAATGGTGGCAGAACCTCGTCCGTAATGCCAAGCGTATTGTGTTCCCAATCAAAATGTTCGCGGCTGAACCAGCGGAGGTATTCCTTCTCTCCCGTCGGCATTGTCACGTGCACTCTGTATTTTCCATCCGGCAACTCCCCCACGTCGACGGTCCCCTCGCCCCACCGGTCGATCTCCGTCGTGTCGCGGACGATCTCCTCATCTTCCTCATCCGTCACCCGCACCTCTGCGTCGGGCAACTGTTCTCTGTCCAAACCACTTATTGCCTTCCACTGGAGCTGGCAACGCGGGTCGCCCCGTTTCTGAGAGTATTTCAGGCGCACATCCGGTTCCTCCCCCTCCTGAAAGTCCATCTGTACGCTGTTCGATCCGTCCTCACCTGCTGTGTCCACCACCTTTTCATCCCCGATCCAGAGTTTGGCGGGCCCGTCAGCATCCACCGATATCTCATATTCACCGCTGGACGGTATCGGACCCAGACTTCCTTCCCAGACGACTCCAAAGTATTTATCCGGAACATTATGCGCGGGGGATTCATTCCATTTGAAATCCACGGTGGGATCTATCCGTGTGACAACGGGCTCCCCATCACAATCGGCGTTGTCATAATAAGACCCGCGGAGCCCCCCGTGGCCGTCGGACGTGCTCAGAAAATCCGCCCGCACCGGATTGTTTTCCCACAGGGGCTTGAATACGAACCGCAGCAGATGAGGATACGGATAATAGGCCATTTTGTAGGGCGGATCTTCCAGTTGTTCGGCAAACGGACGCTCCGGCACCTCCATAAGTTCCGTCATCGTTTCAGCCGTCTGATCCTCCTCGGATACAAATTCATAAGAGACCTGTTTTTCGCCGCTATCCACCTCCGCCCCATCCACGATGTCCCAGGCCCGTCCGTCGGTGGATGGCCGAAGAGACCTGGCTGTCCCCCCATCGTCCCCATCACCGATGGTGAGCAGCACCTCTTTAATCCGACTGTAGTCCGGATGCAACACGGTCGTGTCGACCGAAATGCGCCGGGAAACCGGGTGCATATCCTGTTGGTTGAACGCGTAAGGCAGCTCTTTCAGATCGTGCTCGGGGGCAAATCGGGCATACGCATTCTGCACCTCCGGCGGGGTAAGTGGCCGTGAATACAGCCGCACCTCGTCGATCAGATTGCGTTTGTCCTGATACACCACCTCATTCTGCTCCCACGGAAAGCGATCGCCAAACACCAGACGGTGCAGGGTGTGGTCGGCGGGCGATACGGACCATCGGGAGGATATCATATCGGTGTCCAGCAACTCCCCGTTCAGATAGACCCGGGCCCGACCATGATCGAAGGTCACCACAACGTGGTACCACCTCCCCGGCACAATTTTCAGGTCCGGCACGTCGTTTTTAGACGTCATGGTATGAGCGGACATCTTCAGCAGCCAGTGTTCATCCCCATCGGATCCTTCCCGGCTGCTGAGTCCGACCAGAGGGACTATCGCGGTTGGAGGCTCTTCTCGCCTCCGTTCTTTTACGTAGTCGGCCTTACCATTGTCCCAGTCGTAGGGGCTGAACCAGAACTCCAGAGTGCCCGATCGGGCCGACAATTCGTCGGGCAGCGTATATTCCGGTGACTGCCCCCCGGGACCGGCCACCGCGGACAATCCATGGACTCCCGGCATATATTTGACCGTTTTCCCGTTGTTCTCACCCTCTGGCCGCACCCCGTCACCGGAGAGGGATTCATCCAGACCCAGGTGAATCACTTCGTCTTCCCTGTCACGGAGAAAGGGCTGGCCCGTCGGGAAATCATCGCCTTCTGTGGCCTGCATGGAACCCAGCCGAGCGGGATAATACTTGCGAGCCTGGTCGGATATGCGCAATTCGTCGATATCGACCCGGAATGGATCCTCCCCGTCCCGATCGTTGCCCACCCGCACTCTTCCATTCAGATTTTTCACAGTGCGCTCAAGCGAGGCATCGTCTTTTGCAGCAGCGATCTCTCCATTCACAACTATCCGCAGCTGCGAGTCGTGCTGTGGGGGGGATACCTCAAAGCGTCCGATGCTACGCACGCCCCGCGAATCATCTGATATCTGGTGGGTGCCATAGATATCTCTGAACGTCTCCAGATCAGGAGTGACCACAAGGGCAATATGCTGCCACTCATTGTCCCGGATCCTCACATCAGTCGATTTGACCGTTTTGTCTCCGTAACTTGCCACCAGCTCCCCCTCCGAGGTCGACCTCAACGAAATGGGCGTCGAACCGGACAGGAAAAAGATCGTTCCGCCCTTTTCCGTCGGCCTGAACCATGCTTCAACGGCAAAATGCCCGTCTTTGGGCAACTCGCCGTAAGATGGAGTCACTATGACACTGCGGGGACCATCCAGCGAGAGATATGGACCGAATTTCCCGCCTTCGTCCTTCTTTTCAAACTCTCCACAGACGAGTGCGGGTTCCGGCTGCATCGAGGAATCTTCCAGTTCCTCGGAACGGAGGCCATCCGGCGCAGAAGCACTTGATTTCGACGCTCCACCGCCTTCCTCCAGAACTCCACCTTCATCCCCCGATTCCTCGTCCGATCCCATATCCAGCGTGTTCAGCACCTCATCCCCGGAGGCGCCCATATGGAACAACCCCTGCGTATGAAGGTCCTCCTCATACTGTAGCCAGCATCGGGAGTAGAGTTTATACGCTTTGTTGGGGTTGTCATACCCATGGGCGGTCACAGC
>JBKHGK010000161.1:0-4842 GCA_046539705.1 Candidatus Brocadiia bacterium
ACTCGTGAAATATCCGGGAGGGGAACCTCAGTTCTCGGTGGTGGGTTTCACCGGCTCCACGTTCCGTTTTGATGTCAATGTCAGTTTTATCCCATGGGGCGTCACGTCAGGATTGATCAATCACCGTGGTGATGGCGTTGTACAATTTGTCCCGTGTGACGGGTTTGGAAATTACCGCATCGACGTATTCGGGCCGGTCGTCCGAAACCTCCATAATATCTCCGAACCCCGTGATCATGATGATGGGTTTGTCCGGTGCCTTTTTCTTTATCCTTTGCGCCATTTCGCGTCCATCCATCCGGGGCATCGAGAGGTCCGTGATCACAAGATCGTAGTCACCGTCCATACCCCGGGTCAGCCCCTTTTGCCCATCAGCGACGCACTCGGCCCTGTGCCCGTCCATCTGGAGATATTCAGCCATCATCTCGCGTTGTTTTTCATCATCTTCGACCACCAGAATGCTGAGTGAACCCGAGATCGAATTCGCCGAAGTGTCGGGGGAGGGCGTGGCCTCCTGCTGAGCCACCGGCAGTTCAATGCGAAAAGTTGTCCCGGCACCTTCGGCGCTCTCGATATCGATCTGGCCCCTGTGTCGTTCGATTATCCCTTTTGTTGTTGACAGACCCAGGCCGGAGCCGGTTTCCGTTTTAGTGGTGTAGAAGGGGTCAAAGCAATGTTTTTGCAGTTCAGTCGACATCCCGACACCGGTATCCTGCACTTCCAGCACCACTTTGTCGGCGTTCTGGTGGGTGTTCAGAGTGATCGTGCCCCCTTCGGGCATGGCGTCGACGGCGTTAAATATCAGGTTTGTCAGCATTTCGTGCAGCTCGGCCTTATTGCCCTGCACGGCAGGTATTTCTCCGAGGTTTTTTTCGACCTCCACTTCCCTCCCTCTGGCTCGCGTTTCCTCTTTCCACCGTGGTTCGGTGACGGCGATGCTTTCCTCGATCTGCTCGTTTAAATTCACCGGTGATAACTGCGTTTCCTCGGTGGGGCGGTAGAATTTGCGCATCCGTCGAACGGTCTCGGCGGCATGAGTTGCCGCATCGCGTATAAAACCGAGATATTTTCTCCTTGTTTCGTGGTCGTTATCGGCCTCCGGTCTCAGCAATAAATCGGAGAAGCCCATGATGGTGGACAGGGCGTTGTTGAAATCATGGGCTATGCCGCTGGCCATGGTGGTGAGTGCCCGTCTTCTCTCCTGCTCGATGACCTGCTGCTGGGTCTCTCGCAGTTTCTGCAGAGTTTCGCGAAGCTCATCCTGTGTGTGTCGCGTTTCGATGGCAAGGCCAATATGGCGTGCGACGTTCTCCAGCAGTTCCCGTTCCTCGCTCAAAAACGGCCCCTCATCGGCCTGCGGTTTGTCCTCCAAATAGAAGACATCGATGCGACCGCGGTTCTCTCCCGATATCTTCAGTTCGGCCGACTGTTTCCACCGGGTTTCCTGGAACCCCTGTGAGGTGAACTCCAGCTCGTCGCACTGTATGCGGGCACAGGCGGCCTGTGGATACTGCCAGCCGACGGGAAGCTGGTTGACGGTGGCCCGAAGGAGCTCATGGACCGACAGTTCCGGATTGACCGCCATTCGGGATATCGAATAGAGGCATCGGGCCTCCCTCACTCTTTCCTGGAGATCATGAACGAGGCGTTCCCGGTGTTGGTCGGCGAGTATTTTCGCCCGGGCGAATCCAATATCCTGTGTCACCTCGGCCAGCAATCGCTGTTCTTCCTCCTTGAACTGGCCCTCCGGATCCAGGTGGATATGCAGTAGCCCCACGACCTCATCGGCATGCTGTACTGGCAGTGTTACGGACCTGTGCTCATCCCCGGCTTCCCGGTGCGGACACTGCCTGCAATCAGTATGGGGATAGCTGATGTCCATTTCGGCCGACGTTGCAACGTCTCTCACGCAGGGGGGAGCATCCCGGGTTTCCTCCGCTGGGATCCACCATTCGGCGGCATTGGAGGCTTTGCCTGCCGAGCCTGTCGGGCTGATCCGTCCGGTTCCCTCATCGCGCAGGGCAACGGAGCAGAAGAGGTAGGATCGAGTTTCTATGAGGGCTTCGCAGACCCGCTGGGCCAGCCGGTTAGTGCTGGACTCTTCAACCATGATGCGATTGGTCTTGCGAATGGCCATGAGCACGTTGTTAAGGTGTTGCACGCGCTTTTCCGCCTGTTCCCGCTCGACTATTCGGCCAATGTGGGCGGCGGCGGCCTGTGCACGTTCTTTGGCGTAATCAATGATGAAGGGGGGGCGGGTTTTATATTCACTCGCCTGCCTGCGCAATCTGTCGATAGGGACCTGGTATCTGTCGGACAGCTCCCGTAACTTCCCATCATTGGTTGGCGGATCTCCGTATCCAAAATTAAGCGCTCCCACAATCTCATCATGAGCGTGCACTGGAACCGCATAGAGATTGATTCCCCCCGCACATGCAATGTCCACCGATTCCCCGCGCTTCATGCATTCCAGCGAAGCGCCTTTCCAGCATGATTCGTGGCACAGCCACTGTCCGCTGTTCAGTGCCTCCCGGTTGTCATCGGTATCGCAGAGCCGGCGCGATGCGGTGTCCATCATCTGGCACCAGCCCGATGAGAACAGCCCCAGCGCATAGTCGCCGTTGCGTTCATACACGGCGGCGGAAGTCTGGAGCAGATCGAGGTACTCGGATGTGATGTCTCTGAGCTCTTCCTGCCCCACGGAGGTCAGGATCAGGCCGCTGTCATTGAGCTCGCTCAAATCGCCATATTCCGGGATGTAATCATTCTGTTCCAGTGTTTTATCCGACAGCATCCATTCGATCCGTTGCAGGTGTTGAACGCTGTTTTCCAGCTCTCTGGTTCTCTTCTTCGCCTGTTTCCGCAGGGACCATCCCCACAGGAGAGCAAGGAGCAGTATGCCCAGCAGCGGCCCGATGATCATGGCGGAATAGCGGAGGACGTCAGTGAATGAGAGCTGTTGATCCTCATATACGCCGAACCACCTGTCGTATATCCGGCGGTATTCACCGCTATCCTCCAGCAGGGACAGGCCCTCGTTGAACTGCCCTGCGAGCGTTTTTTCATTCCTGGGAACTGCGTAGGAATACTCCGGCGAGAGAAAGGAGCTGGTCCCCACCTGAAGATTGTCCCACCCATGTTTCCGGATATAGTACAGGGCCGTCATTCGGGCCATCAGCGCACAGTCCCGTGCGCCCTGCTGCACCGCTTTTAGCGCGTCTTCCTGGCTGTCGTAGGTGGAGATGTCGGCCTCAATATCCTCCTCACGGAGAAAATCGTGCATGATATCCTCGCGCTGGACGGCCAGTTTCATTCCTTTGAGCTCCTCCGCGGTGGCGGGGACTGCCGGGGCGTCTTTGCTGGTGACCGGCACGTACTGGATTACCGAATGCGTGGCCGAAAAATCGAACATCGTGTCACGCGCAGCGGAATAAAACATCCCCTGGAGAGCATCGATCTCGCCCTTTTCGAGGGCCTGTCGCATCTCTACCCATGGTCCCAGTCTGATTTCCACGTCCATGCCCATGCGCTCGGCAATGGCCCGGGTGAGGTCCGTGGCAAATCCGGCGGGTTCCCCGTTTTCGTCCAGATATTCGAAGGGCGGGAAATTATGGTCTCCCCCGACGATTATTTCGCGTTGCGGTCGGCTCCCGAGTGAGGCAAACCATTCGGTGTGCAGGCGCCGGTAGGTGCCATCCGCCATCAGAACGGAGAGACCTTCGTTCAGAAGCGCCAGGGTCTCGCCGTCCCCCTCGGTCACGGCAAAACAGAAGTCCTGGCGGAATCCATCCACAGGGTTGGCCACGACCTCGAGGTTATCGAGCCCGGCCCGCTCTATCAGCCGGAGGGCCACGATACGTTGCATCAGCACGGCGTCGTGGTGTCCTTCGGCGAGCTGGTCCAGGGCGTCTTCAAAGCTTGTGGTGGTGTGGATATCGATTCCCCGGTCCTTTCGCCTGAGGAACTCCTCGGCATTATCCCCCTCCATCACTGCCACCTGACGGCCCTTGAGGTCCTCCAGTGCATTTATTGAGTCCTCCCCCTTTCGCACCACGATGGCACCGTGCAATGATATGTAGGGAAAAGTGAAGTCGAAGATTTCCTCTCGTTCCGGCGTGCGACCGACCAGGGGGAGGGCATCAATATCCCCCTCTGCGAGATCGTTTTTCACATCACTCCATGTGCCCGTCCTGAACGTTGTGTCTCGGTCCATCGCGCTGAGTGCTTCGCGCAACAGTTCCACGGAGAAACCGGCTGCTCTGCCCTCGGAATCGACGTATGAGAACGGGCGATAGTCGTCTTCAGCCCCGGCTTGTATCGGCGTTTTGTTTTCTGCCAGACTCGCCGAAAAGGAGGGAAGGAAGAGGACCGTGAAAAGAACACTCAATACCCATATTCTGCAGGGGAATATCGCTCCCTCTGGTCGCTGCATGGTGAATCTCCGTGGGAAATCTCAATTGAATACGGCGTTCTTTCGGTCCATTGGTTGAACTTTTCAGCCCGTGGTGGCCTTGATTGTCTGAGCGTCTGAGTCGTAGAAATCTAAAACTCTGTTGAACTCCATGATGTCAGCTATATGTTTTACCAGACTGTCAACGTCGCATTGTGCAAGAGAATTCTCTCCCATCAGGGAGGGTTCCCCAATAATTGGTGAGGAACGTCATCCACTCTTTATGATGCATTGTGTGTGTCATCTATGCAAGTTACGTATGATCCGTTGCTGTTTTGCGAACGGTCGTCTGGTATGAGGATTGTATGAAATTCCGGGCTCTATCCCGTATATTTCACGAGTCGTCAGTGCGCCATATATAAGAACAGACAAAGGCGCTCGTCTTCTTAGAC
>JBKHGK010000162.1:0-4821 GCA_046539705.1 Candidatus Brocadiia bacterium
GAAATGGAGAGGAAGCCGTCTTTGATCCACAGCATGAGCCCGTGGACGGGCGGGGTTTGAGTTTCCTGCTCGGGCAGGTAAGCGACCGCTGAAGCGGTCCACTGCGAGCAGATTTCCGCGTTTCGGACCTCCAAGGCCTGTCCGGGTGTTGGTAGTGCGGGGCTTCAGCCCCGCCGTATTTGCCTGAACCTGTGCTACCGTAAAAATATCCCGCGCCGTGGGAAAGATAGTTGCCGTGTTCAACCCCTCAAAGGGGTGAGCTCAGACATATCCGCGTCCGATTGCGCGTAACGGGAGCGGGGGCAAAGATCCGCATAAGGAAAACTCCGGGTCCTCGAAGGGGGGCAGTTATAGAATACATTGACTTTTTGGGCGGAGCACATTCGCATCACCATTTATCTGGCCACCACTCGTGTTAGCCCCGCGTTTTCCGCCGCTCTTACTGCCTGACTGTATTCATTTCCGTTCACCGGACGCGAAATCTGCGGGTATTTCTCCGCAAGATAGGCCGGCCGATATTGAGACATAACGTTGACAAAAGTGTGCGGGGAGAGGTTCTCGGCCACCCACGTGGCAAAATCCTGCGTCTGGGCAATATCCTCCGGCATGACCAGGTGTCTCAACATCAGGCCCGAGCGGGCTATTGCGTTCTTATCCGTCTTCAGGTCCCCCACCTGCCGATGCATTTCCAGGGCGGCTTCTCGGGCATGTGTGGGGTAGTCTTCGGCTTCGGTGCAGGTATATGTGCGGGCGGCTTCGGCCCCGAAAAACTTGAAATCCATCAGGTAGATATCGATTATCCCGTTGAGGACTTCGAGGTTGTCACTGAGTTCGTATCCGCCGGTGTTATAACACAGCGGCAGCCGGAGCCCCTTATCGCGTGCTATCTGTGTGGCGTGGAGGATCTGCGGCATGTAATGGGTCGGGGTGACGAAGTTGATGTTGTGGCACCCTCTGTGCTGGAGATCAAGCATCAGCTCGGCAAGCTCCTCGTCCGTCACCCTGCGGCCGGCATTCTGGTGAGCGATACGCGAGTTCTGGCAGAATACACATCGGAGGTTGCATCCGGCGAAAAAGATGGTCCCTGAACCACCGGTGCCCACGAGGGGTCTCTCCTCCCCGAAGTGCGCCTGATGGCTGCTGACTCGGACCGTGGCTGTGCTCTGGCAGAGCCCGGTTTCATCGTCTGTCCGATCCACTCTGCATCTGTGCGGACACAGCTCGCAGGAAGCGAGGATATCGCGGGCGCTCTCATACCGCCTCCGCAGTTCCCGGGAGGGAATATGCAGATAACGCGGATCGCCGATGCTTTCATCATTGTTTCTGGAGTGTGGTGGCATGGTGATTCGATGCTTAATGAGTGGTCACATTCGTGTCAGATCGTTCCGAACGGTCGTTTGACAGATGCGGGCGCCACAGCGGGATGATTTTCTCATCCGGTGGCGATAACCCCCCGCTCTCGACGCTCGGTGTTCCGAAAACCCGCCTCCTGCAGCCGTCTCATTACTCCCCGGGAAAAGTCCTGCCCGTGGCCGGCCCCCGGGGAACCGACGTAGTGGTAGAGCCGGCCGGGAGATCGCAGGACATTCTTGAAACGGCGATAGATATCCTCCGAGTAGAGTTCGCCCGCCTGGCGGATGGTGGGCGGGTCATGAAAAATCGCGTCGAAGCTGTTCTCGCCCGTCTCCTCCAGCAGGGTACGCACGTCCCCCTCATATATATCGATCTCTTCCGTGTCGAATGCGGGAGCGGACCACGGGTTGACCCGGGCCAGACGCAGCACGTTCCGGTCAACCTCACAGGTGACCACGCTCTGGAACCCGTTCTGGAACAATAGCTGAGCGCTGTACCCCAGTCCGAAACAGGTGTCCAGGCATGTTCCCCGGGACCCTCCAAGCGCGGCGGTTTTCTTCTGTGCGTCCTCCCACGGCATCATATCCACTATGCTATGCATGGTGGCGCTCGCTATGACAACGGTGGGGGCCACGTCCTCGGTCGGTTGGTAGAGCTTGTAGTATTTACCCGTTTCCTCGCTGTAGAGGTAGGCTTTTCGCAGGGTGTTCTCACCGAGGAGAATACAGTCCTCGGGGGCGGAAAAGGATTTACTCAACCTTCCAACATCAATTGCTCGTCCGGCGGGCAGCCTGATCGTTTGGTCCGACCGGCGGATTTCAATCCGGGTTAATCCCAGGTCCAGGCTGGCCGACAGACGCCCTGGATCGGCGTCGAGCATCCTTCGCGCGGTCCATCCGGCGATGATGGGAGTGAGTTCTGGCATATCGCGAGACGTTCTCAATGCGAGGAACTGGAAAAACCGGCTATTTGAACCATTCAGATGATGTTTTCAGCTCGTTGAACGCACGAAAGGGATGACGGCATATTCGCAACCGATCACCGATCACCGATGACCGATCACCCGTTTAACTCACATTCGCGGAGTTTGTTATTCGGCATAGCTCTACGGCCGCTTTTAGCCATGTGGACCCATTTTCCGTTGAGTTTGACGCGGACCACATCGGCGGTAAAATCATTCCGTCCCTCTCCGAAAAACGCCGACCCAACTCCGTATCCATCCACCGGTGCTCCGCCCTTTTCGAAGCGGGCAATTTTGTCGGTGCCGAACCCGCCGGACACAAATATCCGAATGTTATGGAAATAGCGGCGGGCCTCTTCCTCCCACCTGGCCGGCACTTCGCCGCTCTGGTGAAGATTGTCAAGGGCCCGGCGCACGGCCGTTATCTGTCGGGGCACCACTCCGCAGTCGAGTGCGGGGTCTCCAAGCGGTTCCACGCTGGAGTCCCGGAGATTACCAGCGGTGTCGCAGCGGACTCCGTAGAGGGTGTATTTTCCCGCTTCGGTGTTTTCGCCGCGCTGGCGCAGCTCCATGTATCGACGGAACAGCGTCAGGGCGGTGTCAACCGAAGTGCCCACGCAGTCGTTGGTTGTGTCCACGAGGGCGATACGATTAACCTCTGGCGGGAGCGTTCTGCAGAAGTGCAGCATAGCTTCGGCGCAGTCGCCCAGAAAACACAGAATATAGCTGTGTGAGACGGTGCCGCCGCCTTCCGCCCCCCACCATTCTCCCTGTGCCCCGGAGGTTATCAGCGCCGGCAGTTCTCGGCCGGTGTCGTTGTTGTAGGCGTCGAGCCCCACCTTATAAGCGTATCCGTCGGCGCTCTGGGTCTCGGGCAGATCATAGCGGGCGGGGAAGAAGAACACCGGTTTACCATCGGCGGCCTCCAGCAGGCGATATGTGTTGGTGGCGACGGCCGTCTGGCGGGCCAGAGTTCCAAGGATGGGGGTCTCCAGATAGCCGTAGTCCCGATAGCGTCCCCGTATTTTCAGACAGGGGTCCCGGGGGAAAGCTCTGTCCCCGTCCATCACTGCCTCAACCTCCAGATCCGGTGCGGAGGAGCGAAAAGAGCCGTCGTCCGTCCAGTAGCCGGTGCATTCTCGCAGTATGGCCAGGACATTATCCGCGCCGCAGATGATGGAGAAGGGGCGGCGTTTGGTAAAAACCTGCATTTCAGTCTCCATATTTCCCACCTCAGCCCCTTCGCCGAGAGGTCGATCCTCCAGGATGGGGCTTTTACCGGCGAACCTGTAGTTCTCCTCGGCCAGCCGCTCCAGTATATTCCGGACGTTCAGGAAATACTGATCCGTGTAGCGACCTGATCGCATGCGGTGGTCGACATCAAAAACGCCTGGATGCATGCGCTGGTTGTCAAATAGTGTCATAGCGGTTTCCGTTTGCTTTTTCAGAAATGTCCATACCGCACAGTCCCGTATTGTTTTCCGCAATCTCGTGCCGCCCGTATATCAGCCAAACAGCGGGAATATGATTATCATATAAACAGGCCCGGATTCCAACTATATAGATGAATACAGCATCTGGCAAATCGGCGGCGCTGCTTTGAAATTTGCGCATGAGCCTATATCATAGGCGCACAAACGGACGATAGTTTTTGCAATATACAGGGGGTTGTATGGCAGACCGACCGGCACCACAACCGTTCCCCTCGACGCACTGGGCCTCCATCCATCGGGCGGGTGGCCGGGAACACACTGCGGGCAGGCAGGCCCTCAGGGGGATTCTGGAGCGCTACCTTCCGGCTCTGCGGTCACATCTGATCTACGAACTGGGGCTTTCACCGGAGAGGGCGGAAGATTTGCTGCAGGGGTTTGTGGCCGATAAGGTGCTGGAGAAAAATCTGCTGGCCCGCGCCGATGAGGACAGGGGAAAATTCCGCAGTTTTGTCCTGAAAACTCTGGATAACTATGTGATGGGCGTTCGTCGGAAACGACAGGCCCGGAAAAGAAAACCGGAGAGGGCGGGGCCGATCGAGGGGATAAAGCATGGTCTTTCCGCCGGAGATGCGGAGCGGCCCTCCTTCGTGTTCGATACCCGGTGGGCTCGGGAGGTCCTGGACGGAACGGTGAGAAGAATGAAAGACCACTGCTGCAATACCGGCCGACAGGATATCTGGGGTGTGTTCAGGTGCCGGATACTGGAACCGACCCTGCGGAACCAGGATCCCCTTCCCTACGGCGAATTGGTCGAGCGGTTTCAGTTGGAATCTCCCTCTCAGGCATACAATGTCCTGGCAAGTGGTAAACGCATATTCAGACGGTGCCTGCGTTCGGTGATCGCCGAATACGCGTCGGGGGAGGAACAGGTCGAGGCGGAGATAATGGATCTGCGCCGTGTAGTTTCTCAGGCAGGGGGACAGCCCCGATGGTGACTTGTGCCGCCAGGAAGGAGCTTTGTTAGATGGGAAACACCAGCGAAGGGATTGAGAATAGCAGTGGGGAGTCGCTCTC
>JBKHGK010000163.1:0-4806 GCA_046539705.1 Candidatus Brocadiia bacterium
TTTTTATCCGGCCTTTCCCTCACCCATTCGATCGTTTCCGACCAGCTCCGCACTCCGCTGACCGCGTCGCGCCGGGACAGATTCTGGGCACCGACAGCGTTCAGGCAGGCCATGCATATCTCTGGGTCCCGGCCGCGCAGCATGGCAGCAAGAAAACCAGAAATGGAGCTGTCTCCCGAACCGGTGGTGCTTTCGATTGTCTGGACTCTGTACGTGGGATCAAAGATCTCCAGTTCGCCCCATACTCCCGGCCGCTCCAGACACTGCCCGAGTCCCTCCGGTCGAGCCTCGGTCTTCAGGTAGGCGCCGAGGTGACCGCATTTGATCACCATGACCTGACATCCCATCTCCAGGCATTCTGTTGCGAGGCTACGGATATCCCGCGCGGAGAAATTATCCACCACGCCCCCGGGCCGGGAGGTGAGCTCCTCGAACCTTTTGCGTCTGAGCATAAACATCAATTCTTCGAGGCTGGGCAGGAATATGTCCGTATGGGGCAGCACACGGGATAGGATCTCGCGCCAGTCGGCGTCCGCTGCCGGCCCCTCCGGATCGGGCAGGGCCATATCCAGCGATGTGGCCGGCCCCGCATCAGCAGCATCACAGAGTATCATTTCCAGCTCCTCACCGTTGGATTCATACATCCGGCGCATGAGGGGGGGATAACCGAAGTGAAAGAGGCGGGCCTGACTCACAACTTCGCCGTTGATATCCTCCGGCCCGAAGGTGTGGTTGCATCCAGCGCAGTGCAGGAATATGCGGTCGAAACCGGGGATGGCAAGGACGACGGAGTATGATGTCTCCGCCTCGGGAGTCACGCTCATGCCCTGTTCCGCACCGGGGGCTTCTGCGGAGATGACCTCCATCAGCATGTCCCCGAAGGGGTCGACGCCGCATTTTCCCATCAGAGCGACGTCAAGGCCAAGTCGCCGGAGCGTAAGACCGGTGTTGGAAACGGGGCCGCCGGAGCTGATGGTGGGCGATCCCACTTCAAGGAGTTTGCCGGGCCGAAGTATCTCCCCAATTTCACCGGCCGAAACGGAATCAATATCCGGTGTTATATCCACGCAGATATGCCCGGCGGCCACCACGTCCAGTGAACTGCTATCCATCCTATTCCTCCTCTTCAGGCGACTCAGAAAGCCTTTCCCGGATCTTTTTGATCCGTTTGTTCAAACGGGCACGCCGAAAACGCACCACCCCCCAGAGAGTCACGAAGTAGCCGACCACTGCAGCGCTGCCACCCACTATCACGGCTCCCACCGACTCCACCGCTATCCACGACAGCCCGGCCCGGGTGATGGTTGTCCACTCCCCGGAAAACCAGTCCATCGGATTGTCCGGCGGCACACCCAGCACCCAGGCCCCCACCCGGTAACACAGTGCATACATGGGAACTATGGTCAGAGGATTGGAAACATACATCCCGAGCACCGCCGACACCGGATTGACCTTGAAAAGCGTTGACAGCAGTAACGCAAGAATCGTCTGAAATCCCAGTGTCGGGGTGGGAGCGATAAAAATTCCCAGCGCAAAACCGAGCGCAATTTTTCGGGGGGAACTTTTGAGCGTGACAAGACGATACCACACCCGCACCAGTTTTAGATAGAGGCGTTTCAGCAATTTGATGATACATTCTCCACAGCACAGTTGGATGAACCGACTCAGATATTCTAACGCAGATCCTCCTAATGAATCCAACCCGCCGAATCTGGTATACTCGGGCTATGTTCGGAGGCGCGCTGTTCTATCGGTCCGCCCAGCTTTGTGCCGGGCGGCCCGCGCACATTTTACCTCTTATCGGTGCGCCGCCAGGCTCTGTTTGAGAAATCGGTCGTGGGACCGGGAATGGTCCAATCCGTCGCCGGCGTGCACGCCGAAACAGGCCCCCGGTGACCATGAACCGATCACAACCATCCCGGGCGTGCGGGACAGCCGCCAGAATCCAGATCCGCTTTGTCTAACAGAGTCCAGGAACAGACGGAGTTGTTCGTGCCGAGTTCCACAGTACAACGAAAAAGAAGGCTGCTATGGACATGCTCATCCACACATGCTGTGCCATCTGCCTGATAGGACCGTACCACGAGCTTGCGGATGCGGGCCATCGGGTGCGTGGCTACTTTTATAATCCGAACATCCATCCCCTTATTGAGTTTCGCAGAAGGCTGAAGGCAGTCAAGGTGCTGAGGGATAGGATGAAGATCGATGTTATATGTGAGGAAGAATACGGCCTGAATAAGTTCCTCCGCGAGGTGGACTGGGAAAGCGGTAGCAGATGCTCGGACTGCTATGTGCTGCGTCTGCAGCATACGGCCCGGCGAGCAGCAGAAGAGGGCTGTGATGCATTCACGACCACGCTTTTCACCAGCATTCACCAGGATCACGAACTGATTAAAAAGGCAGGTAGAGAATTCGGCCGGCAGTATGATGTGGAATTCGTGGAAAAGGACTGGAGGGAGCTGCATGAAACCAACGTGGAGGAAGCACGGAGGATGAATCTCTACCGTCAGCAGTACTGCGGATGTGTTTTCAGCGAATACGAACGCTACTGTGATACGGGGCGCCACCTGTACGGTGGCCCCGGAGGAGACTGACTTGGATGACCATCCGAACACTCCGGCCGGCCGCAACTCGCCCCCGACGGGCAGGAGGAATACCGATCTGCTTTGTTTTGGTAACCGCCTGTGTCTTGGAGGCGCGATCCTGCTCATTATCGTCGGCGGTCTGAGCCTCCTTCTGACCTGTTGCCGTGCGGTCCGCAGGGGACCTGCCGAAGTGGCTTCAATACCATCTTCGACCGATGTTAAGGTTCGGTTGGTTCACGGCAAGGAGGAGCTTCACCTGGAGGCCCTGGGCCCGCATGAGCTGACGGGGGAGGATGGAAGGGAACTGAGTTCGGGGGAGAGGAGCCGCACTTACGTTCTGGATGCCCCCCGGGGGGATCTCCGCGTGGACGAGCACACGGTTCCAACCTCCACGATCACTCTGGAAACCGAGGACGACATTTTTGAGCTGGAAGGCTCCCGCTACAGAGGTCGACTCACGGTATCAATGGCCGATACCGGAGAGGGTCTGACGGCATACGAGGAGGTTCCTCTCGAGGATTATGTTCGGGCCGTGCTCCCCAGCGAGCTGCCCGCCCGGTGGCCCATGGCGGCGCTCGAAGCGCAGGCGATAGCCATCCGTAGTTTCGCGCTGCACCGGAACTCAAACAGCAACGGGCGCCGGTGGATCAGCCGGATGGACCTCGCCTATCGGGGCGCGGAGGCCGAGACACGGCGCACCGATGAGGCGGTGAGGTCTACGGGGGGACAGATCCTGCAGTGGGAAGACCGCCCGCTCCCGGCTTTTTTCCACAGCACCTGCGGCGGACACACAGTTTCGGCCGAGGAAGTTTTCGGCGAACACGATGTCGAACCGCTGCAGGGGCAGAAGTGCGGTCAATGCGAAGACAGCCCCCGTTACCGGTGGGAAACTTCCATCCCGCGGGAAGAACTGATCGAACAGCTTGAGGACAGAGGGGTTGACCGGATAAACAACCTGGAGGTGGTATCCCGGACCGACTCGGGGCGGGTTGAAAGCGTCTCCATCAACGGACACAATATCCCGGCTCCCGAATTTCGCCTGGCAGTGGGTCCGCAGAGAATAAAGAGCACCGATTTCACCGTTACCCCGGCGGGACGCTCGTTCGTCTTTAAAGGAAAAGGCTGGGGGCATGGCATTGGGCTCTGCCAGTGGGGGGCGCGGGAATTCGCCGAAGACGGCTACAGCGCGCCCGAGATACTGCGCCACTACTATCCGGAGTCGCAACTGACTGCCGATCCATAACGCACGATGGCGGCCATTCAGAACCGTGCACGCCCCTTGCTGGAGGCCCACCGTGAGGGGCCCCCGGGCGGAATCACGGAGAACAGATGGGCCGGTGAAACCCGGACTGGAATATCGTTGTCAAAATACATACACTGGATAGGTGTCGGCGGACCAATTACCACAAAAAGGTGAGGATCAAATGGTACCGGAACTCGAAAGCGTAGTGAAGATAGCCCGTGACGCAGGCCAGGACATTCTTGGCGTCTCCGATGAGGACGTTGAGCAGAAGGAGGATGGCACTCCGCTCACCCGCGCTGATATGGCGTCCCATCGCCGGATCACGGAAGAATTGAGCAACCTCAGCCCACATCCGATAATGTCCGAAGAGGGACACCCCGGCGAATTTCTGGATTCTCCTCCGGAGGTTTACTGGCTGGTAGACCCTCTTGACGGGACCAAGGAATTTGTCAAGGGTAACGGGGAATACACGGTAAACATTGCTCTGATACGGAACTTCCGACCGGTGCTGGGCGTCATTCATCCCCCCGAACTGGGCTGGGTCTGCCAGGCTGTAGAGGGGAAAGGGGCATGGTGGCAGGAGGGCAACGGCGAGCCGGAAAAGATCACGGCCGACCGTCCCGAAGGTTCTCCGATGGTCGCCGCCGTGAGCCGGTCACACCCCTCCAAGAAAACGGAGGCATTCCTGGCCGATAATGGTATCGAAAAACGCCTGGAATTGGGTAGTTCGCTAAAATTCTGCGCTATCGCCCGGGGGCGGGCCGACGTCTATCCGCGTCCGAACCCTACCTGCCTGTGGGACACCGGAGCGGGAACCATCATCGCCCGAGAGGCGGGATGCAGCGTGAAGGACCTGAGCGGATCGGACCTGCTGCATAATCCGGAAATCGGAATCAAACACCACGGATTCGTTGTCCGAGGCCCCCGAATGAATGGGTAATGGGAAGGCCAGAGGTGGCGCAATGAGCAACTAACAGT
>JBKHGK010000164.1:0-4791 GCA_046539705.1 Candidatus Brocadiia bacterium
CGGACTGACAGCATTTCCAACGGCGCCCGGCCAGGCCGGCTGAATGGCGATATCCTGAACCCGGGACTCAGCGCCACTTATTATGTATCTTACGGATGAAGGATGGAGGTTCCTGAAAGGCTGTTTTTCGTATAGATAGTACCAGCAAAACCGATCATTGCAGGCGGGTTCGGGCCTGGCCCTGATGGCCGTGACGGTTCCTTTGAGGACACATGTATGGGGCAGGAAGGAACGGTAGGGCACTTTCAGCCTATCGGCCACGCCGGCCTTAAACGGAATACGGGTGATGCCGGGAATGTATTCGTGGGAGCTGCTCGAGTCAATAAGCGTAAGATTTACAGCAGGGTGGGAGTCCAACTGCCGTGCAACCATCGCGCCACAGAAGCCGCCCCCGACGATGACCACATCGCGAGTCCCCATTCATCCCGTCTCCTTCTTCCTGTTACGGCGTAATAGCTGGCCGAGCCCCGCGAAGTCATGCCCGGCGAAGGCCATGTATATGGCCATCCCCAGGAGGCCAATGTCCCTTATTGGCTGAAACTTGAGCAGAATAAGGATGGCCAGCAGCTGAAGCGCGGCCGCGGCCGAGAACAGGCGGGTGAAAAGACCGCAGATGAGTCCTGCGGCAACCACCACCTCAAGGATGCCGACCACAATCACCGATATGTCCGGGTTCCAGGGGAGGGATTGGAAAAACGTCATGTTGCGCATTGTCTGCGCCCAGATGTCATTCTGGAATTTGCCGATGCCGAAGATCAGGAAGACGACCCCCGGGGAGAATATTGTGTGGCTTTTCTCCCGTGTGCTTTGCTACGGCCAGACGTGTCGTCAGTTCACGACATCATCAGCGATCTCCCGTGCTCGTTTCAGGGCTGCCTCGCGATCTTCCAGTTCTCCTTCGAGTTGTGCCTCGCGGATGGTGTCCAGTATTTTACCGAAGGCCGGGCCGGGTGTGTATCCCATCTCTATAAGATCATGGCCGGTTATCAGTCGGGGCGGGTCTATCTCTTCTTCCGAAAGTTTTTCTCTCCTGCGCAGCACGTAGTTCAGGTTGTCCAGTTTTCCCCAGCTTGCCAGTGCATCCGCCCGGGCCAGTCGGCAGAGCTGCTTGAATCCCGGTTGGGCGAAAAGCTGCCGGAGGGTGCTGTCCTTCATTTTCCGGGCGTCCTTGAGATACATATGTCGTTTGACCAGCCAGCATATACGTTCGGTATCACGATTGGGAAGTTTCAATCGCCGGCATACCTTTCTGGCCAGTGTTTCGCTGATTTTGTCGTGCCGCGGAAACCGGAGGTCATCGCGTCCCCTGTTAGCGGGGGGTTTGCCGATATCGTGCAGGAGGGCAGCCATGGACACCCGGAAGTCCGGGTGAGGGCCGAGTTTCTCGACGGTCAGGAGGGTGTGGGTGAAGACGTCACCTTCAGGATGATAGTTATCCGGCTGATCACAACCCCGTGCAGGTTTGAGTTCCGGGAATATCCGGGTCAGCATACCCATATCGTCCATGAGGCGAAGTGCGGCGGCGGGGGCTCGGTCGGAGAGAATTATCCGCAGTTCCTGTTGGAGTCTTT
This sequence comes from Candidatus Brocadiia bacterium, assembly GCA_046539705.1. GTDB lineage: Bacteria > Planctomycetota > Brocadiia > SM23-32 > SM23-32 > CAZXYF01. The sequence continues at coordinate 1,572 of JBKHGK010000164.1, forward strand.
CGGCGGCCACATCTGTTACCAGTTCCGCGCGGTCGGAAGCGGCCTGTCGTGTGGACGGGGCGATCTGGAAATCGAGCCTTGCGGCGAATCGGACGGTGCGGATGAGTCGCAGATGATCTTCGTCAAAACGGCGGCCCGGTTCTCCGATGGCCTCCACGGTCCTATCCCGCAGCGACGCCTGCCCACCCACCAGGTCAATCAGTTCCCCGGAACGGGGGTCCCAGTACATTCCGTTGATCGTGAAGTCCCGCCTTCGGGCGTCCGCCTCGATGCCCTCGAACCGCACACCATCGGGATGCCGGCCATCGGTGTATTCGGTGTCACTTCGGAAGGTGGCCACCTCGAACTGGTCACCGTCCAGCAGCACGATTATTACGCCAAATTGCCGGCCGACGGCTATGGTTCTGCGGAAAATCTTTTCCACCTGTTCCGGCCGGGCCGACGTGGCGATATCGTAATCAACGGGGGTGGTTCCCAGGAGCATGTCCCTCACGCAGCCCCCCACGAAGGTCGCCCGGTGCCCGTTCTTCTGGAGCCGGCGGATGAGGTTTTCGGCGCGCCGATACTGTTGTGTGGCTGGGCGGGACAGCATAATGTTTTAGATGCCTTTCGGTACCAATAACCCTCAAACTCCGGCGGCCCGAAGCAGCAGGTTCAGGCCCGTGCCGACCGACAGTGCCACGGTTATCATGATCAAGGTAGCCTTCACCATATCTTTCAATCCGAGTTCTTTGAACATCACCACAAAAGTGGCCACACAGGGGAAATAAACGACCAGAACCACGCTTGCCACGATGAGCTGTCGGATCCCCAGGTCCAGCGGCGCGAGCATCCCGACGGCTACGTCCTTGCGGAGGAATCCGACAATAAGCGCTCCGACGGCCTCTGCCGGCAGTCCGAAGAGCCTCGTAATGACCGGGCCAAAGACGCTTTCGAGGATGCCGATGACCCCCAGGGTGTAGAGCAGATTCACGATAAAGACCCCGAGGAGTACGTAGGGCAGGGCGTCTTGCAGGAAGCCCCGCATCCGCATGTACACTTTCTTGACAATGGATTTCCAGTAGGGAAATCGGTAGGGGGGGATATCAACAAGTATTTCCGGGGTTTCCCCTTTCAGCAGCAGCTTCATAAAAATCCCCAGTGCGATCCACAGGATGAGCAAGGTGCAGAAGACCACTGCCAGCCCCAGCACGCCGGCCTGTCCGAGCAGCCCGACGACCATGGCGATCTGTGCCATACAGGGCACACAGATCGCCAGGAGGGTGGAGACGATAAATCGTTCTTTCCGCGTTTCCAGCACCCGGCCGGCCAGCGCCCCGGGTACGTTACAGCCGAGCCCGAGCATCATCGGAACTATGGACAGTCCGTGAAGCCCTATCCGGTGCATGAGCGTATCTATCAACACGCCCAGTCGGGGCAGATAGCCGATATCCTCCAGGAGACTGAGGACGCAGTAAAAGCAGAAAATAAAGGGCAGCACGACGGCGATCGGGATAAACAGGCCCGTGGTGAGGAGTCCAAAAGACTGTTCCAGGTCGATCTCTCCTTCTATGAGCTGCCCGATGAGTATCCCGTGTACGATCCCCTCACCGCCCAGCAGATCTGAGAGCCCGGTGACGAGGGGGAGGTAGAGGGTTGTGAACGCCCGTTCCATAACGTGTTCGACAAGCCAGTCTCCGAAGTAGGCCACGAAGCCGAAACTGGCCATCAGGACGAGTGCCGCTATAAAGGGGCCAACCACCGGATGTACGGTGGCGTGACTGAGTTCCTGACCCACGGTGGGATGTCGGTCACGAATCTGCTGCACATCCTCCACAATGTTGCCGATGGTCTGCCACAGGTTCTCCTGTTCGAGCTGTTTCCCGCCGGTATCGGCTTCTGGCAGCCTCCGGCGCAGCTCTTTTATGCCTTCACCGCTCAGAGCGCAGGTTGGAACCACCGGCACGCCGAGTTTCTCCTCCAGCGCTTCCACATCTATCTCCATCCCGTGTTCCTGCGCTTCGTCCCACATATTCAACGCCACGATCACCGGTTTATCGTGCTGCAGAAGCTGCAGCGTCAGATTGAGATTGCGTTCCAGATTGGTGGCGTCGACGACGTTGATCACCAGGTCGCCCTCGTCGAGCATTTCGACGGCGACCTCCTCGGCCCGGTTGGTGGGTTCGAGCGTGTATGCTCCGGGAACGTCAATCAGGTCAGCGCTCTTCTCGTCCAGCCGGAGATGTCCTCGCGTGAACTCAACGGTCGTGCCCGAATAGTTGGAAGCGACGACGTGTGTGCCCGTGAGGCGTGAGAAAATCGCGCTTTTGCCCACATTGGGGCACCCCATAAGCAGTATACGCATGGTGTGTTGTCCTGTAGAGGTTTGAGCTCAGATACGTCAGTGAATTATTCATTCAGTGGGTCAACAAAAATCTTCCCCGCCATCCCGCGTCCCATCGCCGTCTGTCGGCCATCCACCGATACGATTACCGGCCCCCCCATGAGCTGCGAACTGATCCTCTGGAGCTCCTTACCCGGGCGCACTCCCATGTGTTCGAGTCGCCTGACCATCCCACATCCCCCTTCAACGGATACAACCGAAGCGCTCCGGCCCCTCTCCAGCTCGGTCAGAGGTATGCACATCTTACTGTTCTCCTGCGGATGAGGATAGATAATCCTGGAACTGTTCAAGCAACTCAGGGTTTTCGTCCGAGCGTTCCTCGATGAATGACAGAAAAGCGGCCAGCCGTTCGGAAGCCTGAGCGTCCAGAGCATGCTCGATTCTGCATGCGTTGGCATCGGCAGTCCTGAAGTCCAGCAGCAGTATCGAGGTCATGAAACGCCGTATGAGCCTGTGTTTACCATCGATCGCTTTTGCCACTTCACGTCCCTGTTCGGTGACGGTGGCGGCCCGATACGGACGATAGTGGACCAGTTCCTTCTCCGAAAGGCTCTGGAGGGCCGTGGAGACGGTGGATTTATGGACGCCCACGCTCTCGGCAATATCCAGCACATGGGCATGCCCCTCCTCCTGCTGTAGCCTCCAGACGGCTTCAAGGTAATCCTCCAGTTTTCCGCTGAGTTCGATATCGACCATGGGTGCTCCATGTAGGAGTTGTTCTTCTCCAACAATTTTACGGAATGTGGGGCCAGCTCGCAAATGCAGATGTGATGGAGAAGAAATGGAGATGTAGTGGAGAAGAAATAAAGACGGTGGTCCTCTGAGGCAGAAAATGGA
>JBKHGK010000165.1:0-4788 GCA_046539705.1 Candidatus Brocadiia bacterium
TTCTTATAGATGGCGTGCTGACGGCTCGGTCGTAGACCAAACCGGTGTTGCCGGCCCTGTTAAAAACAGCCTGTTGTTATAAACCTGCCTGTGACTTTGCGATTCACCTTGGCTGAAGCTGCTTTTAGCATAATTAACGTTTGAGGTTTGTGAGATATGCGGGGTAGCCGGAAATCGAAATCAATATCGCAGAATCCTCTGTTCACCACAAACGCCAAAGGTCAGCATCACAGGTTCCTCGTGACAGACTCGCGGTTATGATTTAACATGTACAACTCAATTTCTCCCTCTCAACTTCAGTTCAACAAAGGCTGATATGGGTTCCACAGATTCAGGTGCGGGATGGATGCGGCATATCTTGACGTTTCTGGTGATCTTCTCCCTCGGCGGGTTCTTCATCTACCGCGGAGGATGCTCTAATACCGCTCAGCAAACCCGCCCGGAGGATGCGCGGGTGGTTGAAGTTGTCATTGACGGGCATGTAATAGAGCCAGAAGTGGCCGACACCCCGACACTGCGCAGAAAAGGTCTGAGCGAAAGACAGGATCTTGTGCCGGGAGGGGGCATGTTGTTTGTGTTTGAGGAGGACCAGAAGCCGGAATTCTGGATGAAAGATACCCGCGTGGAGCTGTCGATCGCGTTTATACGGGCCGACGGAACCATTATTGATATCCAGCAGATGAAACCCCAATCGCCCCGACGCCACAGCCCCCCGGAACCTGTCCGATACGCCCTGGAAGTCCGCAGAGGGTGGTTCGAGGACAGAGGGTTGGAGCCCCCCGTACAGGTCCAGCTCCCCGACAACCTGGAAATCCCCGCAGCCGAAAAAGAACAGGAAGAGACCGGATCCGAATCGGAGGAGGCTGTTGAGTGATACCGCCCGCGCCCTCCAGCGCGGGTTCGGATCGTGATCGGCCGAACCCCGGAGCAGCTTGTCCCTGAAATCCAGGCTGCCCCACTTACTCCGCCTGGCACAGTCCGGCCCGGACGCTTCTGGAGCTCACCAATGCACATTATAACATGCGTAAAACAGGTCCCCGATACCACGCACGTGGAGGTTGACCGGGAGACCGGCACTCTCCAGCGGGAGGGGGTCGAGAGTGTGCTCAATCCTCATGACGCGTTTGCGGTGGAGGAAGCCCTGCGGCTGCGGGAATTGTACGGCGGAACGGTTACGGCTCTTTCGATGGGCCCTCCCCAGGCCGAGGATGTTCTGAGACAGGTCATCGCGTATGGCGTCGATACGGCCGTGCTTATCAGCGGAACGGAATTCGCCGGGTCCGATACCTGGGCCACATCCCTGGCCCTCGCACGGGCGATCGAGACGCTGCCCGCGGCGGAGCTGATAATATGCGGCAAACAGGCGGTGGATGGAGATACCGCCCACGTGGGACCGGAGCTGGCGGTGCATCTGGACCGCCCCCAGGCTACGTGTGTGACCGCAATCCGAGAGATTCTCCGGGGGGATCAGGCCGATCACGGGCCAGTGGAAAGCACCGACGGTCACATGATTCTCGAACGGATAACTGATACCGGCTCCCAGGTCCTCCGGCTGCCATTGCCGGCCGTGATCACAACCGTAAAAGATCTCAATGAACCCAGACTCCCCAATCTGAAGGATCTGCACCGCGGCCGATTTGCCGACGTCCGCGTGCTCAATGCCCGGGACGTGGCGGTGAAACCGGATGAAGTCGGGCTCGACGGGTCGCCCACCCGCGTGGTGGAGATCTCCTCGCCCCCGGGAGAACGAGCCGGCTATTTATACGAGGATGATCTGGACGATGGGCTGGATACCATTGCGACCAAACTTGAGTCGGAGGGGCTGCTGTGAGCCGCCTCCACATTGATCATGACCGGTGTGACCTCTGCGAGGAATGCATCTCCACCTGCCCGTTCGCTTCCCTGCAGGTGGTCGGCGGACGCCTGAAGGTGGATGAAACCTGTGTGCTGTGTGGAGCCTGCCAGAAGGCATGCCCGCTGAATGCCATCTCGATGCCACACACCGCATCGACAGGGAAAGATCCGGGTGCCGAAGATCACGCTTACTCGGGCGTTTGGGTGTTCGCTGAGCCCCTTCCTCCCAACCGAACAAACAACGGCGCGGCGTTTCACGAAGTAACCTTCGAACTGCTCGGCAAGGGCAGAGACTTTGCGGATCAACTCGGGGAACCACTGACCGTCGTGGGGTTCGGCCACACGGTGGCGAAGCAGACGGCCCAGCTGAGTGGCTATGGAGCCGATCGGCTCCTGGCGGTGAGTCGACCCGAACTCCTCCCGTTCCGCAGCGAACAGTGGGCGGCGGTTCTGGCGGACCTGGTGCGCACGCGTAAACCCGAAATCGTTCTCTGCGGAGCCACATCGGCGGGACGGGCCTTTTTCCCCCGCACGGCCGCCCTGCTCCAAACCGGCCTTACGGCCGACTGCACGGGACTCAAGATGGATATGGAGTCCAGGACTCTCTTGCAGACCCGCCCGGCCTTCGGCGGTAATATCATGGCCACAATCGTCTGCCCCGATCACCGCCCTCAGATGGCCACTGTCCGGCCCAATGTGCTCCCAGAAGCCCGGCCGGACGGGACGGGACCCGGGGAGGTAACTGAGCCGGATATTGCCCCCTCTGCTCTGCAGACCGACGTTGAAGTGCTGAATGAAATCCTCGACAACACCGGAGCACAGAACATAACCGAAGCCGATGCCATCGTGGCCGGCGGAAGGGGAGTGGGCGGGGCCGACGGTTTCGATGTTATCCGGGAACTGGCCTCGGTGCTGGGAGCCTCGGTGGGCGCCAGCCGCGCCGCCGTCGATGCCGGATGGATACCTTATGCACATCAGGTGGGCCAGACCGGTCTTACGGTACAGCCGGAACTGTATGTGGCCTGTGGAATCTCCGGAGCCGTTCAACATATCGTCGGCATGCGCGGATCGGATATCGTTATCGCCATAAACTCCGATCCCGATGCCCCCATATTTGATCATGCTGACTATGGCCTCGTGGGCGATCTTCACGCCCTGGTCCCACGGCTGACCGACAGGATACGGAAGAGAAGGGATACGGGTAATGAATAACCTCATCCAGTCCAGAAACATCACACCCGAAGAACCCTGCCCGGTCGTGGAAGGACGCCGCCGAATACAGACGCAGTTCGGGGGATATCTCCAGGATGAGAGCCGGACCGCGGCCAGAACGGTCAGGGGCATCTTCCTCCCGCACAATCTCGCCCAGGCCGCCGATGCGATCCGCCAGTGCCGCCGGCGCGGATGGCAACTGTCAATCGCCGGAGCCAGAACCGGCATCGTGGGCGGAGCGGTCCCGCTGGAGGCCGACGCCGTGCTGGGGCTGGAAAAATTGAACCGGATATATTCGTTGAATTACCACATCCCCGGGGACCGTTTCTCCGCTCGAGTGGGGGCCGGAGTGGTGCTCTCGGAATTCCAGGAGGCGCTGCGCACCACCCGCCCGCACGAGTTACCGTGGGAGGATGAACGGACAGCTGCCGCCGCCGAACGAAGAATCAAGGACGCCGGTCAACGACTCTTCTATCCGGTCGATCCCACCGAAACGTCGGCGCAGATAGGCGGAACGATCGCCACCAACGCCAGTGGCGCGCGAAGCTTCTACTACGGTCCAACCCGAAAATGGGTCCAGGGATTAACCGTGGTGCTGAGCTGCGGGGAGGTGGTCGAACTGCAGCGCGGACGGTGCGTCGCATCTGAGGATGACGGGGCTTTTGTGCTGGAAACCTCCGACGGACAGCGGCGTCGCATCCCCCTTACACACCTTGAACTCCCCGATACAAAACATCAGGCCGGATATCATCTGGCCCCCGACGGGCAAGAGGCGGGAATCGATGCGGTTGACCTGTTCATCGGCAGCGAGGGAACGCTCGGGATCATCGTCGCGGCGGAGCTGAAACTGACTTTCCCGCCTGCCGAACGGCTCTTTGCCACCGCCTTCCTCCCGGACGAATCCAGTGCGGTGAATGTAGTTCGAGCGCTCAGAACGCAGACACGGAACAGCGACGGTGCCCCGAAAGCGGTGGCTATGGAATACATAGGCCCGGGGGCACTTAAGATGCTGAGGGGCAAACGGCGCGAGGAGGGAGCCACAAGCGGAGTGCCGATACTGCCCGATAAGGCCGGATGTGCGCTGTATCTGGAACTGGCCTTCGACGGAAACCAGGAATTTGACGAAACTTATACCGGGTTGCGACGTCTCCTGCAGAAAAACGGCACTGCGCCCGAACGAACCTGGGCGGGCCTGTGGTCCGGGGAAATGGATGCCATGAAAAAGTTTCGCCACGCGGTGCCGGAACATATAAACGCTATCATAGGACGACGCAAACGGGATGTCCCGGAGCTGCACAAAGTTGGCACGGACATGGCAGTGCCGGATGAGCATCTGCCCGATGTCCTGGAGCTCTACAGAAACAGGCTCGAAGAATCCGGCCTGGAATATGTCATCTTCGGCCATATAGCCGATAATCATCTGCACGTGAATATTCTGCCCCGCACCGATGATGAGGTCGAACAGGCCATGGAGCTTTACCGCCAATTTGCCGCAGAAGTGGTCAACATGAACGGCAGTGTGTCGGCCGAACATGGAATAGGACGCATGAAAAAGGCCTTTTTACACATACAGTTCGACAACCGGGAACTGGAGGCAATGAAACAGGTCAAGGATTCCCTTGATCCGCAGGGTATGCTCAATCCGGGAGTCATTTACTGACAACCGGCGATTTAGGGTTTTAACGCTCCGCATCCGGAAACTTGTTCATCCTCCATTTCTTC
>JBKHGK010000166.1:0-4775 GCA_046539705.1 Candidatus Brocadiia bacterium
ACCGCAGGATTTGAGCTGTGTCTGAAGGTATCGGGGGTCCCGGTTTCCTGTATTTTGCCTCCGTCCAGGTACACCAGGTCGTCCGAAATACGCATGGCGCTGTGCATCTCGTGAGTCACGACGACGATGGTGCAGTCCAGTGACTGGTTCAGGGATAGGATGAGGTCGTCGAGTTTTCGACCCGTAATCGGATCCAGTCCGGCCGAGGGTTCATCAAAGAGGAGGATGGGCGGATCCATTACCAGGGCTCGGGCGATGGAGGCGCGCTTCTGCATGCCACCGCTGAGTTCAGATGGCATTCTATGGGCAGCGTGCGCGAGATCGACCAGCGCCAGTTTCACCCTGACGATGCTCTGAATAATTTCTTCGCTGTAGGTGGTGTGCTCCCTCAGAGGCATCGCCACGTTCTCTCCAACCGTCTCTGAACCGAACAGTGCGCTGTGCTGGAATGTCACCCCCACGCTGGTGAGAAACTTGCTGAGCTCTTCTCTCTCGCAGCGGACCACATCCCGGCCCAGAATGTGGATGTTCCCTTTGATTGGTGAGACCATACCGAGGATTGATTTCAGCAGAGTGCTTTTGCCGCATCCGCTTGGTCCCATGATTGTGGTGATCTTGCCATGTTCGACGTCCAGATCTACGTCATCCAGGACCAGGGTCTCCCCGAGCTGTACATGGAGGTTTTCCACTGTGATGTCGTTTGTTGCATTATCGGGCATCAGCTTATGACATAAAAAAGGCTGGAAAAGATCCCATCGGCGACAATAACAAGGACTATGCTCCATACGACGGTCCGGGTTGTGGCGTTGCCCACTTCCTCGGCTCCTCCTTCCACGGCGAGACCGAAGCCGCACCCCACGAAACCGATGATAATTCCGAAGGCCATGCTTTTGCCGAGTCCGGTGATGAGGTCTTGGAGATATATGGCCTCCCTCAGGCGATTGATATAAACGTTCCCATTAACGCCAAATATGGCTGTTGATGCGATAAAAGAGCCTCCGATCCCCACCGTATTGGCTACGACGGTGAAGATCGGCGCGATCAGTGCGAGGGCAGTAACTTTGGGGACTATCAGGAATTTGGCGGGATTCATCCCCATCGTCCACATTGCGTCGATCTCTTCGCGGACCTTCATCGTGCCGAGTTCAGCGGAGATGGCGGCGCCACTACGTGCGGCGAGCATTATACCGACCAGCGCCGGGCCGATCTCACGGGTGAAGCCCACGCCGATCATATCGGCAATGAGCTGATTCTGGTCCCAGTAACTCAGCAGATAAGCTCCATTTATGCTCAGAATGACTCCAAAGAGAAAGGCAACAAGACAGAGGATTGGAAGTCCGTGGGCACCGTTCCGAGAAATTTCAGCTAAAAGCCGGTCGGTTTTAAATCCTTTCCCCCGCACTGGTGCCACGAACAGCCAGTACGCGGCATCGTAGGCCAGAACGCTGATGGCCACCAGTGCATCGGAAAAGTCGTACCATACCTGGCCTACGTATTCGAAGATCCCCCTGTGAGCTGGTGCCGGTTTCCGGACGTCCTCCAGGAGGTGCGTCAGGCTGTACATACGCATCCGTTTTTCCACTTCCTCCGAGGCCCCGGTGATCCGCAAAGTTCCTCCCGCAGCCTGAAGTCGGCGGGAAAGAGCGAGCAGCCCCGCCACGCCCCGGGCCCCCATCTCACTGGCATGCTGCAGATCGACCTTCCAGAGCTCATTGTCACCGGACGCGTATGGTAATTCATCAAGTTTGTCCAGTAATTCCTCATCGACCGTACCCCTTAGGGAGATCCGGACAGTATCGTCATCGCTTTGGACATCCATTTCCATACCGCATGCTCCGGTTGATTGTGCTACCAGCCAAAGGGGCGTTCGAGATGTTGTTCGAGGAGGAGGCGAAATTCCTGCCAGCCGGCCGGAAATTCCCCATAACCCTGCCATTTTTTGACCCCGCGGTTGGTGGCCAGTGTGACCATCCAGGCCTCAGGCTCTCCCATCCGGCCCGTTCCATAAGGGGATGATGAGTCCCATTGTTCGATAAGAATACCCTCGATTTCCCACAGCATGTCGTCCACATCCCGTCGTGTCATATTTACTTCGGACATCCGAGGGGGATTTGAATCGCAGGTGCGATGACGGTAATAAACCGTATGTGCTTCGTCGATTACCACTTCGGACATTGCTCCGTCATGTCCGTATATCGTTGCGGAGAAGATCAATTGGGTCCGATTGTCTTTCATGGGAATTGTCTCCTGAGGCCAGTGCCGGATCACGCCGGGCGGCCATCCGGTTGGCCAGCGCTGTTCCGGGGAACACTCCGTGTCACGGCCTTCCGCTCAGCTGTCTGCCGCCTCCTCCAGGGGAATCGTATCGAGGGGCGTATAAACGGCTCCCCGTGGTGTCAAATCGCTCTTCATCAGCACTATTTCCTCAACCTCAACCTCTCCAAAGTCCGATTCCCCGGCCGTACGGGCAAGCTCTTTGACCGGAGGGCAGCCAGCATTGTCTTTTACCCGCCCCAGGGTGACGTGTCCCACGAAATCGCGTGTTTCACGTTCGATGTCAAGCTCCCGGGCGAGTTGCAGGTCGATGGCATTCGCCAGATCCGGCAGGACATTCCCCGGACCGTTTACTCTGGCGAAAATGACGCGTGGTCTGGATTCTGAGGGAAAAGCGGACAGCCCACGAAGTCGCATGGGGAAAGGGGATGTATCGGATGCGGCCTGAGTTATGATTTCCGTTGCTCGCGGGACCACCGACTCGTCGAGCTGGCCTATGAACTTCAGAGTGAGATGGGCATTCTCCGGATCTGTCCACTTGATTCCATCGAGAGCATCTTGCATCCGTTCAATTGCGGTGGATAGGTTGCGTCTGCAGATTTCATTGAGTTCTATAGCTACGAATGTGCGCATGAAAAAATCCTCCGAATCGCATTGTGATGCCTTCAGCTGGCAATCTCAGGGTGGTTGGGGCGGCACGGTGCAGGCCGGCAGTTTCCGGATGCGGAGCTAATTCTGATCGGTGTCCTCCGGAAGATCAAGTTTTTCGTATAATATCTCGGGCTCTCCCAGTTCGCGTCCCTCCGGCAGGGGCTCCGCTGCTTTATCCCACGTCAGTTCATGTTCGTTACAGGCAAGCATCCGGCCGGCTTTTTCGGCGGAGAATGGCAAAAATGGCTCGAAAACCACCGCCAGACGCTTTAGGCAGTTCAGAAGCACATTGATGACTGTTCCACATTGCTCTCTGTCTTCCTTTCGGAGGGCCCATGGTTCCCGGGAATCAATATATCGATTGCATTCCCTTGCATCGGCCATCAGGCAGTTGAGTGCCGCTTTGAACTCAAAATCTTCAATATGGCGGGCCACTCTGTCGGGCAGCTTCTCCAGTCTTTCCAGCATGTCGGTATCTTCGGGGGTTGGTTTCACTCGTTCTGGGATGCGGCCGTCGAAATAGCGGTGGGCAAAAGTCATGGTGCGATGAAAAAGGTTACCCAGGTTGGCCGCGAGCTCGTCGTTGTTGCGGCGGATTAAATCATTGAACTTGAAGGCACTGCGCTGGTCCTCGGGCGCGATCATCGTCAGATAGTAGCGAAGAGGGTCCGGATCATAACTATCAAGGTAATCGTTGATCCACACGGCCGTACCGCGGCTGGTGGACATCTTCTGTTCGTCCTTTCCGGGGAACTGGATGTTCAAAAAACAGTTGGCCGGAATATCGGTGGGCAACTGGAAAGTTCCCTCGGCCATCAGCATGGCCGGCCACATGAGGGCATGAAAAACGACGTTATCCTCGCCGATAAAATGGACTATCCGTGTATCCGGGACCTTCCACCAGTCTGCATAATCCGATGTGTCACCGCCCATCTGTTCGCAGAGCTGTGCTGTGAAGGATACATAACCGATCGGGGCATCGAACCATACGTAAAGAACCTTACCCTCCGCGTCGGGGTCATCCAGGGGAACCGGGATGCCCCAGTCCAGGTCACGCGTGACGGCCCGGTCCGGAAGCCCCGAATCCAGCAGACCACTGGTGAAGTTGCGCACCATGGGGCGCCAGTGCTCCTGGGAGTCGATCCATTCCCTCAGCCGGTCCTCGAACTCCGAAAGGAGGAAATACCAGTGAACCGTCTCCTTCAGCTCGGGTTCCGCGCCCGAGATAACGCTTTCGGGGTTCTCAAGCAGTGTGGGATCCACCTGTTTACCGCAGGCTTCGCACTGGTCGCCCCGTGCCCCATCGGCTCCGCAGTGGTGACACCGGCCTTCCACATACCGGTCCGGCAGGAACATTTCCTCTTCTGGATCATAAAGTTGCTCGGTCCTCCGTTTTTCCAGATACCCGTTCTCGTGGGCTTTCTGGAAGAAATGCTGGCTGAATTCCGTGTGTGTTGGAGAATTGGTTCCGCTGTAAATGTCGAAATTGATACCCAGCCCGTCAAAATCCGCTTTCTGCATCGATCGGTACTTCTCGTTGACTTCTCGTTCGTCGATGCCTTCTTCGCGAGCGCTCAGGGCCACGGGAACGCCATAATCGTCACTCCCACAGACGAAAATCACATCTTCGCCAGCACTGTTCAAATACCGCACGTAGATGTCGGCAGGGAGGTAACATCCGGCAATGTGCCCCACGTGAAGCATGCCATTGGAATAGGGCAGGGCTGCAGTTACTGTGTATCTCTCGTCAGACATTGGTCCGATCCAGGAAAGGGTGAAATTGGGATGTACTTAGCACAGTAAATATAACAGGTGGTCGGCCGCCATGACAACCCGGTGAATGTATCCTG
>JBKHGK010000167.1:0-4762 GCA_046539705.1 Candidatus Brocadiia bacterium
TCGGCATCCACCCTTCGTACAAACAGCGTGTTATCGGGCACGTCCCCCTGTTCACTCACCAGTTCGAGCACCGGCGGATCATACCCCTCGTCCGTCCCGTGGCGGATCACATCGACGCCTTCCGGGCCGTAGGTGGTGGTGTATACCTCCTCGCGCTGCTGGATGGCACGAACCTGCTCCCAGCAATTGGTCTCGGGACTGTAAACGGTCCACTTTCTGTCCTCCAGTTCACAGATGATATATTCGCTGTCGATACTTGCCCCGTGTCCCCAGGCAACCCGCCAGCAGTTCTCGACCTCCTCGCAGTCCAGGGTTCCCGGCGGACAGATATCGAAGGACCCGCACGGTTTCTGTTCCACCTCTATGAATTCTCCCCCTCCCTCGACACGCCATTTCTCCGGATCTGTATCATTATACACCTGCACGGCACGGTCATCATCCTCCCGCGGCATCCAGCGTGAGGCCGGGAAAATGGAAACGTATTCCGCGCCGTTTTTCCTTGCCACTCTGTAAGCGGTTTCACGGGACAGATAGGGGGCCAGCGTGGCGATTGAGTGTGAAAGCCGCGACATCTCCTTTATCCATTCCTCCGCCGCCGGAACCCATCGTTCCGCCCGCGCATAGGCCCCGTCAAAATCGTAGCCGTCCTCGGTTCTTGCCCCGTATTCCACGTGCGGGGATTCCATTCCCACAATCTCTTCGATCCAGCTGGGGCTGCCGGAACCATCCGATCCCCCATCCAGCCTGTCCTCGGCAAGTTCAAGCTGCTCTTCCAGCCGGGAGAGGTCCTCCTCCAGTCGATCCCGGATATCCCCCGATGCATCATCTATTTCCTCCTCCACGTCCTCAATCTGAGTTTCCAGCTCCTCAACCTGTTGCTCCCAGAACTCCGGATCCGTAATCTCGTATATATCTCCCTCCTCGGGGTCCTGGTCCTCATACAACCTGTTGCGCTGTCGCCGCAGACGATCCACTTTTCCCTCCAGGTAAGCACGTTCATCTTCATCATCAATGTCCTCCAGTTCCGTCTCAAGATCATTGATGGCCGTACCCAGATCGTCAGCGGTCTGCTCGCCACCCGCCTCGGTGACCTTGTCCCGCAGCTCCGCCAGGACCCCGTACATGTTGACGTCGGACACATATCGAAGTGTTCGGGCCCGCGTCCTGGCCATCGTGCTGTTCAGCAGAGCAATGGCATTGAGACAGTCTGATTCCATTGTGGCCGCGCTGTAGGCGGCCGAATCGGCGGCAAACTGCATCTGAATCCGGCGCGTTGCCACCCTGCCCACCCCCAGTACCATCGCCCCAAACATCAGAACAAGGAAAATGCTGATCACGCCGAAGACGATCGATTGGCCGTCTTCCTCCCGGCGCAGTTCCCGCAGTTTTTCCAGGATACTGATCATGGGTTTCACTCTCCCGGCACGGACAGACGTGTCGTTTCTCGCAGTCGGATATGTGGAGCGTTTATGTCCCAAATACCCATCTGAATCTCATGATTTCGTTCGTCAGTGGTACTCTCCGTGCCCTGAGGCCCGGCCACTGTATCCACATCCTCGATCGGGCTGCGGTGCATCCAGGCAAAAATATGGCTGACCAGTGGAAACGTCAGCTCGTAATAATGTGTTACCGTAAGCTCAATCTCCCCCGACCGGCGCGAGTAATCCGACACGATGGTTTTGAGTCCCCTCGATATCCCGGAGTTTGGCAGCACCCCCCATCCCGGCAGCTCCATTTGGGCAGAGTTGACGATCGCCTGGCTGATGCCCGCCCCCCTGATGGTGGGGCCGGTAATTGGTGAGCAGATAAGCGCCGCTGCCCTCTGGGCGCTCTCAACCGGGTCTTTCTCCGCCGCATCCGCCACCATAGCGGTCCGCGCGGCGCTGTATGAAGCATACGTCACCACCTGTTTCCCCACATACATCATCGAAAGCTGTATGATAGCAAACATAATCAAAAGTTGAAGGGGGAAGGCGAAAGCGAATTCCGCAATCGCCTGTCCCCCCTGCGGCCCGGCCGGGGGGCAACCGGGCCGACATTTCTCGCAACTTTTATGTTCGGCTCTGAACTCATGTGTTGGGTTTTCCAACATGTCATTTCCCACAGTAAGAGGGATTTTCCAACACTCCAGGCAGTTCACAACGCCCGCCATTTCACCGAACCACATCGCCCGTGCCAAACGGGACGGCCGTCCGACCGCACCTGTATGCCACCCGTTTACACGATGGTGTGGATGTTAGCCTGGATGTTGCTCAGTGCCAGATCTGAGAGGCTCGGGTATTCTTAGTTTCATTCTCCTGCAGAGAGTTACGGCAAATTATCGCTGCAATCCCAGGCAGTCAGTCCACCGGCAACTCAACAAGGTACCACGCAATTATAGTACCGGTCGCTATTGCACATCCGTACGGGATCGTGATAAGTTTATGGTCTTCTCCCGCCTCATTATCTTTCTCCATCATATCCACCCGCCGCGCACTGAAGGTAAAGCGGATGGCTCTGCCCACACCCGAAATCAGTTCGCCGCGCCATATGAAGACCAGAACGGCCATCAGTGCTCCGATCAGCGAGCTGTAGAGAAGCGCATAGGGGGTGAAAAGCCTGTGCAACCCCCCAAGAGCTCCCACGGCAAGCATGAACTTCACGTCTCCGGCCGCTATACCGCCCCTCCAGTAGGGCCACCCGAACAGAAGCGCCACGAGGGCCATGGCCAGAAGGGAACTGGTAAGGTTGGCTCCGGTCATACCCCCATCAAATACCCCGCCGAGCACAAAATTTACGCCAACCCCCAGCCCGATCGCCGGCAGGGTGGCCCAGTTGTATATTTTTCCCCGTGCGAGGTCAGTGTAGACCGTAATTACAAGCAGAAGAAACAGCAAAATATGTCTGACGATGAGAATGTTTGAATGCATATTCCCTCTGCTCCATACAAATGTCGGGGCGCGGCGAAGGGCGGCATAATCCGATCAGAGGCCACAGTGTTGATCCTACTGGTCCTCGAATGCATCGGTCAGGTCATCAACGTCTTCCGCGTCTTCGCTCTCGTCGGCGTGTGTGGTATCCACCTCGGCCTCCTCGCCCGCCATCTTGCGGGTTCCGGCGCCAAACAGCGCGCGGACCTGGTTGCCGAAGAGCAACACCACGGCGATGCTACCAAGTGCCACCAGACCAAGGATAATTACGTATTCACTGGTGGTCTGGCCCCGTCTCGCCATTTTTTTTATCCATCGTCTCAGTTTACGCATGGTGATACACCTCCTGATTTGAGCTAAAAGACGCCTTCCTAAGGTAGGGGAAGGCAGATCACATTCACAATATCTTCGTACATTCCCACTACACTGTTCTCGACGGCAAAAACGAAGGTGACAAGGGTGGCGACTCCGATGAGCGTGAAGAACCATGTCAGGATACTGTACTCCGCCAGCATCTGGCCATCCCGGCGCTGCCAGAACTTCACCCATTTCATTCTGTGTCCGCGCAAATTCACGTTTCTCACCTCCCGCTATCGGAACATCCTTCGCACATCTCATCAAACCAGACACTTCCACGTACTAGAATGCAATATCCATGCCACCCGTACTTAGTGTACCTTTTCCCGGCCGATGTTGCAACACTTCAGCATCGGAACTGTGGATCTCCTCAAACCGGGAAATAGGAGAAAAGCACCAGGAGGCCGGGGAAAATGACCGTCATAAAAAGAGTGGTCGTGAGAACAAATGCAGCTGCAGCCAGGTGCACGTTCAGATTATAAAGCTTCGCGGTGACAACGGAATTTATCGCCGTGGGGGTGGCCGACAATATGACGACGGTATACAGGAGAACCCCTTCAAACCCGAGGGCTGTTCCGACAATATACAGCAGGAGGGGGCAGATCAGGAAACGGTTGGGGATGATGTCCAGAACCCCACGCCAGTGGTGTTTGATTTCGGAAAAATCAAGCGATGCCCCCACGGGGACCAGCAGTGCCCAGGCGACCACGTGAATCAGCACGGAGAAAATCATCCCGCACACCTCGGGTCGTTCCAACCCGGAGACGTTCAACGCGGCCCCCACCATCAGACCCACAAGCGGGAGCTGACGTCTGTCGAGCAGTATATCCAGGATCGATCGTCCCCCCTCAGAGATGTCATGATGAGATCTGTGATAATAGCTGGCCAGGGGGAAGGCAACCATAACCAGCACGGGGAGCCCGAATACCCCGACCAGCTGGCTGTAGGCATACGCCTCCTCGCCGAAGAGAATATATACCGCCAGCCCTCCGAGCACGCCGCGATTACAGATGAGACAGCTCAGTACATAGCTCCCTTTCTCCAGGGAATCCTGCTGCTTGAACTGCGATCTGAGCCACCCGATGGCTCCGGGTATAAACTGCATCATAAGACCCAGAATCGGTAGCATGAGGAGCCTGCTATCAAGATCCAGGTTCCAGAAACTGAGTAGCACCAGAAATGGAACCACCCCCACGATCGTGAAAGTTATCACCCGGTCAAAGGATTTGCCGGTAAAGTTCCATTTCCACACCAGCACGTAGCCGACTATCAGGGGGAGCAGCAGGTCAAAGAGAAAGGTGAGAAGTTTTACAGTCATCGTAGCCGCCCGAGAGTTGTGGACCACAGAAATACGTAAAGGACGCCACACTTTAGGAACAATGACCGCTGTCGTCAATGCGCCCGTCTGTGCGCGGTCGGTTTATCCCGCATATTTCACATTTCACAAACCTCAAACCTTAATTATTCCAAAAGCAACTTCAGCAAACATGAATCGC
>JBKHGK010000168.1:0-4740 GCA_046539705.1 Candidatus Brocadiia bacterium
AGGAGAATCCGCCTCACTGCAGCAGAGATTTCAGGTATTCCACGTCTTCTCGCAGAACCGACATCCGTTCTGGTTCGGGAACCTGTCCCAGGCTTTCATCCTCTATACACAGGCTCCGATCATATCCGGCTTTTTCCAGGATTGATACCACGTGCCTGTGATCGACATCCCCTTCGGATATCGGGCAGACGTACTCGCCATATTTGTAGCCCGTTTCCCGTCTCTGCTCGCGCATTTCGGCCGGGTAGGCGATGTTTTTCAGATGCGTGTGTTTTACTCTGTCGGCGTATTTCTCCATCAGTTCGTAAACGTGCGTCAGAGGGTGCCCGAACCAGTAGAAATTACCCGTATCAAGGGTGATACCCACACGGCCGGTATCCATCCGTTCCAGCATATCGTCCAAAAACTGCGGCCGGTTTGACGTTCCGCCGTGATTTTCTATCCCGAAATCAACCTCTTCGGTGTTGTCCACTGCGCGGCATAAGGCTTTTTCGCAGCGGTCCATGAAATCAGATTCCTCCATGTCACCCGTGTGGGGGAGCAGGTCGACCCGTACGACCGGCACATCCAGCGCCTCGGCCGCCCGGGCGGTGTTCACCAGTGCCTCCATCTCCTCTTCGACATTATCGCTGCTGAAGTCATTACCCATGAGAAAGGCACATACCCGGAGGTCGTCTTGATCCAGCCTGGCAGAGAGACGGTTGCGGTCACCGGGGGAGGCCAAACAATAGGTTTCCGGGCCATCCGGAGAAGGTAATTCAATCTCAACGGATTGGCTCACGCCCAGCTCGACCGCTGAAAGCCCGAGCTGCTCAAGACTATCAGAAATGTTCAGGTCATTTGGCAGCATGTCATCACGGACTGATACATACATTGTGGGAACCTCTGTTGCTGAAGGGAAAAATGGGGTCCGGATGTCGATCAGTTATTGGGCGTTCGAACTCGGCGACCCATTACACTTTATGTGAGGGATCCCCAGAGCTTCTGGCGGGCCTATCTGGCATACAGCATGTTTAGCACAAGATAGCCGACATATATCAGGAGCAATGGCACGCCGTGCCACCGTTTGAAACGACCATTACGCATGGCATCGAAGATGAAAATCCGGAAGATCATCAGTATCAGGAGCATGGCCGGCAGATGCAGGTAGAGGAAAAGTTCCGGAATTACGGCTTCTGGATCCAGCAAATTGAGGGGCGTGGCAAAAGCGGAAGCCCCGATGACGAACAGGATGTTGAGCACATCCGCCCCCACTACGTTACCTATCAGCATACCGGCATGCCCCTTTTTAATGGCGGTTATCCCCACCATCAGTTCGGGCAGGGAAGTCCCGAATGCCACGATGGTGCCGGCGATGACCATTTTTGGCACCCCGGCCTGTTGGGCTCCCTCCTGAGCACACACGATCACAACGCGACCGAAGAAGATCACCATAATAAGGCCGCCGAGGAAAAACGGGATCAGTTTGGACCATGGGTCATGCTCGGCTTTTTCAAGGACTTTTCCGGCTTCTTCCCCGGCCACGTTTTGCTCGGAATCCAGCCGGTTCTGTCTGTCCGTGTGTTCTTTGCCCCATTTCACGCTGCTCCACATATACCATGCGAGACATATCAGGAATATTATTCCGGTCGAGCGTCCCAGGGAATTGGAACCGTCGGGAATGAGCCATGCACCGTAGGCGAAGACGGCCAGCATCATGGCCGAGCCGAACTGGACCCAGCCCTGTCTGTTGAGAATAAACCGTTCCACCGGCAGTGCCATCAACAGACAGCCGATACCGAAAATAAGACCCGTGTCGGCTATGACCGAGCCGACTGCGTTTCCCAGCGCAAGTCCGGAGTTTCCCGCTATGGCCGCCATGACGGACACGGCCGCCTCCGGACTGGTGGTTCCCAGTGAAACGATCGTGGCGCCGACGATAACTTTGCTGATTCCGAGCCGCAGAGCGATTCCACTGGCCCCTTCCACCAGAAGGTCGGCTCCACGAATAAGCAGGCAGAGCGCCCCTCCACCGATAAGGAATAAAAGGGCCCAGTGCATCCCTTCAAACCACTCATGAGGTATCAGTTGTTCCACAGTCTATCACTCGTCAGCATCAGAGGCTAAGTCGATAACAACCCGGTCAACGTTTATCCACGATGGACACCACTTACGCCACCACGAGCGGACTGCCGAATTGCTCTGTTGAGAGGTAGCAGTGGCAATCAATATAATTATTTATGATCGGGGCACGTAAATGGTAAAGCGGGAAGCTCATTTTGTCCACCCAATGCACGTTCCTCAGGGCTGCGTGCTGTGCGGCTCTCAGGGCGGGGGTGCCTTCACAGCCTTTGGGTATAACGGGTGCAAAAAGTGCAGGGAGCAGTCGATGGGGGGGAGGAGCCCCCGAAGACGGTTTCCGGGCGTTCCGGCAACCGTTTGCGGCTAAGCAGCTCTGGGCCTGTCCCGAACACGGTTCACTGAATACTTGCGCCATTACGGTGGTGGTCGACCTCTAAACACCTGCCAATAAAGAAGATAGGACAACGCAGTAATTCTTATGTGTCCTTGACACCGTCGGGGTGCTTTTCTATAATAGGACATTCTCTTAGCGCCTGTGTTCCGCTATTGATTGACCGAACGGGAGCGGAGCTATTGGTATTCTTCCCATTGGCTGTACCGACTCATTGTCCATCTTCCCCGATCGGGACGGGCATCGGTAACGGCAGAGGCGTGTTTTTCGCCGATTCAATGAGGTAAAACTGATGAGTGAAAATGTACTTGTAGTTGGGCTGCAGTGGGGCGATGAAGGCAAAGGCAAGGTCATTGATGTTCTGACCGACCGGCATGAGGCTGTGGTCCGGTTCCAGGGCGGTGCGAACGCCGGTCATACGGTCAAGGTGGGGGACCAGACCTTCATACTTCACCTTATTCCGAGCGGTATTCTGCACGAGAACAAACTCTGTGTAATTGGTAATGGCCTCGTGGTGGACCCGGAATGTTTGCTCACCGAGATTGAGGAGCTGGAGGATCGCGGGATCCCGGTTTCCGATCAGCTTGTCATAAGTGACCGGGCGCATGTTGTGATGCCGTATCACAAGATGCTCGATGGACTTCATGAGGAGCTGCTTGGCGACGATAAGATCGAGACCACTCAGCGGGGTATCGGTCCCTGTTACTCCGATAAGGCCGCGCGGACGGGGATCCGTTTCTGCGAATTGCTGGAACCGGACACCCTGCGGGAACGCCTTGAATCGGCGCTGGAGGTGAAGAATCGAGAGCTGGAGTCGATCTACGGAGTGGAGCCGCTTGATATCGAGGAGGTGTATGAGCAGTTCTGCGAGTATGCGGAACGTTTGGAGCCCTTTGTGGATGACACAGTTCGGCTGATGCATGAGCTGGGCCGCCAGAACCGGAGTATCCTGTTCGAAGGGGCCCAGGGTACGATGCTGGATATAAACTACGGGACCTATCCGTTTGTGACCAGCAGCAATGTCTGTGCCGGCGGGGCCACCGTCGGAACTGGCCTGCCACCATCCAGGATCGATCGGGTTCTCGGTATAGTGAAGGCGTATTGTTCACGGGTGGGGGGCGGTCCATTCCCGACCGAACAGGATAACGAGATAGGTGAGACACTGCGAGAGCTGGGAGATGAATACGGATCGACCACCGGCCGACCACGTCGGTGCGGCTGGCTGGATGCCGTGGCGCTGCGGCATACGGTCGCCATAAATGGTGTCAGCGGCATTTCGCTCATGCTGCTGGACGTGCTCAGCGAGTTTGAAACCATCAAAGTCTGCACCGGTTACAGGATAGACGGGGAAAAGGTGGATAGTTTCCCGGCCTCTGTGCGCCAGGTCGAACGGCTGGACCCGATCTATGAGGAATTTGAAGGTTGGAAGTGCGACATCACGGGCGCTCGAACGATGGATGATCTGCCGGCCGAAGCCCGCCAGTATATTGCGGCCGTCGAACAGCTCATCGGAGTGAACGTGGAAATGGTGTCCGTTGGCCCCGGCCGACGGCAGATGGTTGAGGTGGATGGGAATGGCTGAAGTGCCTGAGAAGCGTCCCCAACATGTGGCGATCATAATGGACGGTAACGGCCGGTGGGCCCGTCAGAGGGATTTGCCCCGGACCGAAGGGCATTCCGCGGGGGCTGAGACCGCCAGATCCATCTCGAAATGTTGTGTGAAATACGGTATCTCCTATCTTACCCTCTATGCCTTCAGCACGGAAAACTGGCGACGCCCGGACTCCGAAGTGCGATTCCTCATGAAACGTCTGCGTGATTTTCTGGTGGAAAGGCGCGATGAGATGGTGGAGGAGGGCATAGCCCTCCAGGCCATCGGGCGCACCGGGGAACTTCCCCGATACGTTCAGAGGGAACTGGCCCGGACGCTTGAGGCGACACAGGGTGGGGAGAACCTGGTGTTGAACCTGGCGGTCAATTACGGCGCGAGAAGTGAAATCGTTGATGCCTGCAGGGCGATTGCCCGGGATGCGGCCGCCGGTGAAATACGGCCGGATGAGGTCGATGAGGAGCTCATGGCCGAACACATGTATACCGCCGGACAGCCCGACCCGGACCTCCTCATACGTACGGGTGGCGAGATGCGGTTGAGTAATTTTTTGCTCTGGCAGGTCTGTTACGCTGAGCTGTATGTGACGGAGACACTCTGGCCGGATTTTGATGAGGAACAGTTTGTGGACGCTCTGAACGATTACGCAGCTCGTGAACGGCGATTCGGCGGTCTTTAA
>JBKHGK010000169.1:0-4735 GCA_046539705.1 Candidatus Brocadiia bacterium
CCGGGCTGCAGGGCTGGGGGGCGGGGCATCGCCGATCATTGCCCATCTTTCGCCGCCGCCAGTTTCAGGAACTCCGAAGGGGTGATGACTTCGTATTCATCCCCCAGGCTGCTGACCGCCTCCTGGACATCGCCCAGATCCATCTTATAGCAATTCACGTGCACCGGTACAAATGCCGGAGCATCCTCGATCGCACGATGATATTCTATATCACGGACGGTCTGTTCGGGGTCCCCGCCCATCACCTTACCGGGGAAATAGGGCCGGCCCTCATAAACCCTCTCGGATTCGTGCGGGATATTGTGCCACCCCTGGAAAAAACCCCGGCTGCAGGGCACGTGGGTGCAGTAATCCCGGATCACCGAATCATCCATGTAATCAACCCCATAGGTGCCCGGCGCCGTGTCCGCATTCAGCGCCCATACGTCCTCACCCGCAATGCGCCGCAGCATCCTGCCATCGGGCAACCACTCCAGCATGCGGTTGATGGGCCACATGGCGTGCAGATCCAGCCGTTCCATAAGCTCATTCGTGCGGCGCAGGAAATCCAGTCGCGCCTCCCGAGCGTCGTCCACGTCACTTCGCCGGATGGCCCAGGTGGACAGATAGTTGTAGCCCAACCCGGACGGACCGCACAGCAGCTCGTCCTCTGGCGTCATACTCTCGTAATAATAATCCAGCATGGCCGGGCCAAAGGTGAGCATCTGCGGCGGCACCGCCCACCCGAAGGGAAACTCCCCCCGTTCGGGACGAATCCACTGGCGTTTCTGCAGGTCCACCATCGAATGGGGAGCGTCCCCATCGGAAAACACAACGGTCACATAACATTTATCGCTCCGCAGTTCCCGGCCGTGGACCTCCCCTTTTTGCGTCAGATCACTTCGGGACTCGACGTGACGGTGAAAGGAAAAGTTCAGATTCCGGGTCATACAGAACGGAACCAGCCCGTATTCCCCCGCATACAGGACATGCGACGTTTCCTTATCCTTCAAATGCCACCCGAGGACGTGGCTGTACATCGGGCTTTCGTCATATATCTCTCCCAGCAGCTCTCGCTCACCGGGTCGATGCGTGGGGTGGGTGGTCAGGCGGAAGCTGAACCCACGCCGGGCCACCACCCAATCAACAATATCCACGTTATAGGTCTCAACATGCCATGCATTGGCGTGCAGCACTTCCGGGTTGGTCTTGGGGCGAAGATTATTCTTCGCCCACGCCATCGCCTCCAGACGCGTCCCGAATTCGGGCACGGGCAGGGCCTCCACCGCCCCCCCGCGGTCCTCCACCATCCCCGCCTGATCCGGCGTTACAATAACCCGATCGCGGATCCCCGCAAGGGTAACCGCAAGCGGCACGTCCCACTCCTCTTCGTCCTCCGGTAGGACATAGGCCCCATTGGTCTCCGGCAGGAAACGGTCAAGAGCTGCCGCCGTGTTCCCCTCTTCCGGCTCAAGCCCGTAGTTCCCGTACCACTCCACCCAGTGACCATCGGTCTCTTCATCCCTCAACAGATAAAGTCGGGGGCCCTGTCTGTTGACAATTCCCTGGAGAGTAACCTGCAGCAGACGATTCAACGGTTCCGGCTCACAGCCAATTACAAGATAGTTCTTATTGGACATCACACAGCTCCCATCTGATTTCTGAAATGCGGCTCCCACGGCCGCCGCATCCGCGGGACCGCATGGAAAAAAGGTTGTGATTAACGTTTGTCGATATTGGCTTTAGAATAATTAACGCCTGAGGTCTGTGAAATCCGCGTTAAACTTGCAAACACCAGATTAACAGCCTGCCAGCTTATCGACCGGTGGAGCGATGTTCTCGGACATCGATTCTATGACCCAGCACTGCATCTCCCGCATACGGTCCGCGTGCGCGGGGTCGTGGGCCACATTATGCATCTCCGCCGGGTCCTCCGCAAGATGGTATATCTCCTCTGGTCCGTCCGAACGGTGGATGTATTTCCACTGGCCATCACACACCATCTTCCATGGGCCCATCTCCGAATAGGCCCATCGGCGATGTGACTTCTTCTCGCCGGTCACGTATTCCCACCACGATTTCCCGGGCGATGCGGGGAGCAGCTCCCGGGGATTTCCCTCTATTCCGGCCGCCTTGAGAATCGAACACGGCAGGTCAATGGACTCCGCCGGAGCGTCCAGCCGCCGCCCGGCGGGCACCTTCTTCGGATACCTCACAATCACCGGCGTGCGCGCCGAGGGGTCCCAGGGCTCGTGTTTCCCACGCCTGTCCCGGTAACCCATCATATCGCCGTGGTCGGACCCAAAGATGATAACTGTCTCCTCCATCATCCCCCGCCGCTCAAGCACCTCCAGCAACATTCCAATCTCCTCGTCACACTGTTCGATCAGACCGCAGTATCGCGCACGGGCCACTCTGTGCTGCTCCACCCTGTCCGGGTCATCCACGCCCTCCGGTGCCGGCATATCTTCCGGCCGATACCGTTCTGCATATTTCTCGACCGGATCATACGGAAAATGCGGGTTACAGAAAGACGCGTGGAAAAAGAACGGTCGGGTATCCTCGTATTCCTCAAGCCAGCGACGGGCATGACGTCCAATCACCCCATCCATACTGTCCTCGGCATCGAAGGGTAATGGCTGGCAATGCCCCGTGCCGAATTCCTCCAGTCTTTCCCTGTATTCCCCCAGAAGACCCTTTTCCCGAAGATGATGGGTATAATTACAGTCCATATACTTCACCAGCGACTTCCCGCACATCTCCATAACGTCGTCGAACCCCCGGGATTGTGTCTCCTTCTCAATATCCCGAAGGTCTATGTCGGGCAACCCATTATGGGAATGCAGTTTACCCACCTGCCCGGTATGGTAGCCAGCATCCTGCAGCAGATGGGCCATGCTGCGCAGATGCACCGGCCACCTGTGATCAAACTCCCCCCACGCCCCGCACGCCTGGCTGGCCCTCAGACCATAAAGCCACGTGAACCGGGTCGGCACGCACAGAGGACAGGAGCTGTATGAACGGGTTAAAGTGGTCCCTTCGGACATCAGACGCCCCAGGTTGGGAGTGCGGAGTTCCGGGATCGCATCCCCACCAAAAAAGTCGAAACGGTGCTGATCGTTGGTAATCAGTAATATGTTGGGCTTTTTCATCGCGTATCTCCATCGGCAACTGCGCACACGCTATCTCGGGTCATTCATAAGTCCGCCGTTGAGCCTCGGTCTGATGCAGCCAGACGGGCTGGCCATGGCGCGCCAGCAACGGATCCGGCCGGCCGCGCAGAAGCCCCCCGACCTCACTTTCCATAATCTGTTCAAGCTCCACCGCCACACCGGGGCTCTCCCCGATTATATTGCGCTGTTCAAAAGGATCCGCCTCCAGATCATACAACTCAAGACCACGCTCCTGGTTGGGACTCGGGGACTCGTATGTCCGCACAATCTTGTAGTTGCCCCGGATCAATGCCCGTTGCCGGCTATGCACACCATGGCTGAGCAGGAGATGTTCGCGCGTGTTTCCCCGGCCACCTTTCAGAACCATGCTCAGGTCATGCCCCTGCCATTCCGCAGGACACTCCCCACCAAACAAGCTCATGACCGTCGGCGCAATGTCTATATTGCCAGCAAGTTCATCGCACAGACCAGAGGCCACTCCGGGACCGGAAACAATCATTGGGATATGGGCCGTTCCCTGATACACCGAGCCATGCTCGGGGATAAGCCCCTTTTCGCCGAACGCCTCCCCGTGATCAGACGTCACGATGAAAACCGTCTCCTCCTCCAGTCCGTTCCTCTCAAACCACTGCAGCAGCCGCCCAACGTGACGGTCCGCGTAGTGTATCTCCGCATCATAATTCTGCAGGGCCCGGTGCACTTCCGCACGGTCTCTCCACCGGGACGGATAAACGCTCGAGAGCTGTTCGTCGGTGGGATGGGGCAGATCCGGGGTGTCGGCAAACAGCTCGACGTCCTCTTCAGGTGCCTGATATGGCGTATGGGGATCCCAGAGGTGCACATGAAGGAAAAACTCCTCGTCCCTGTGTCCGTCGGCCCAGGCAATGGCCTCATCCACCACGTCCTCTCCCCTGACCGTCTGCATCCCCTCGCACTTGAAATCAAAGATGTCATGGTCCCCGCGTTCCTCCTCATCGAGAAGCTCCGGGAATTCCGGCCCTTCCGGCTCCCGCGGCACAATTATGTGGTCCCAGCCCCGGAAGAAGAATGCCGCCGGGTGATTTCCGAAGGTGCTGACCGTGGCCGTTCGGATTCCCTGTTTGCGCAGGGCATTGGGCAGAGTAAGTTCATCCATGTTGCGTTTCCCGGGCGTGCGGCCCTCCAGCGGAGTAGGCCTCAGGAACTGGCTCTCGCCCCCAAAATCCACAGCCCCGTGGCAGGCCCCGTGACGTCCCGAGATCAACGAAGCGCGGCTCGGCATACAGGGAGAATCCACTGCGTATGCATCCGTGAACTGCACGCCGTCCCCGGCAAGGCGGTCGAGATTGGGCGTTGTTGGCTCACTATGCCCGTAACACCCCATCCTGTCCGGACGCAACGTATCGATGTCTATAAGCACGACTTTCATTTCCTCACTCCGTAAAAACGCTTCCCGGTCTCCCCAGAGACCTGCAGTGCCAGGTGTCAAAAACCGCATATTATGCTATAAGCAGGCGATATACTATGTATATTCCACCCGGATGTCAAAAACCAGAAAGACGCGTCATCGCAACCCTGCGCCCCGCCCATCGGGCCCCACACCC
>JBKHGK010000170.1:0-4710 GCA_046539705.1 Candidatus Brocadiia bacterium
AGAACTCAGAACTTAGAACTCCAGAGAGCCTTCGCCTCATGATATCATGCGCGGGTCGGGCCGGGGTGGGGGACGCTGGTGGGGTTGATATGTCAGGATGTTTTGACGGGGGCCTTATCGGCGACTTCGGCGGGTTCCTTCTCGTCGTCTTCCTCTTCCTTCTGCACGAACGTCAGTTCTTCACCGTTGGCTTCGACCAGGACTTCACCGCTGTGCAGGTGGCCTCTGAGCAGCTCTTCGCTCAGCGGATCCTCCAGCAGCGACTCGAGC
Organism: Candidatus Brocadiia bacterium; assembly: GCA_046539705.1. Taxonomy (GTDB): domain Bacteria; phylum Planctomycetota; class Brocadiia; order SM23-32; family SM23-32; genus CAZXYF01. Next base: position 271 of record JBKHGK010000170.1, read on the forward strand.
GCCCGGCGGAGCGGACGTGCTCCGAAGTCGGGGTTGTAGCCGCGTTCGATGACCACGTCTATGGCCGGATCGGTAACATCGAGGACAATATCCCGGCTTTCGAGCCTTTTCTGTATATCGTCCAGTTCGAGCTGGACGATTTTGCCCAGATCCTTGCGGGTCAGAGTGCGGAACACGATGGTGTCGTCCAGTCTGTTCAGGAATTCCGGTCGGAAGTGGTTTTCGATCTCCTGGAGGACCTGTTTTTTGGTGGTCTGGTAGTTTGCTTCGGCGTTCTGTTTGCGGAATCCCACGCCCGCGCTGTTGCGGATGATATCCGAGCCGATGTTGGAAGTCATGATAAGCACTGCATTTCGGAAATCGACCCTCCGCCCGAAGCTATCGGTCAGGTGTCCATCCTCCATGATCTGCAGCAGCATGTTGAACACTTCGCTGTGGGCTTTTTCAATTTCGTCGAACAGCACGACCGAGTATGGTCTGCGGCGGATCTGTTCGGTGAGCTGTCCGCCTTCCTCGTGGCCCACGTACCCGGGAGGGGCGCCGACGAGGCGTGAGACGTTGTGTTTTTCCATGAATTCGGACATGTCGAGCTGGATAAGAGCTTCTTCTTCGCCGAACAGAAATTCCGCCAGGGAGCGGGCAAGATGGGTTTTACCGACGCCGGTGGGGCCGGCGAATATCAGTGAGGCGACCGGCCGGCCTGGATCTTTCATTCCGGCCCGTGAGCGTCTTATCGCCCGGCTTACGGCGCTCACCGCTTCGTTCTGGCTGATAACCTTTTCGTGGACCTCATCCTCCATACGCAGCAGGCGTTCGGCTTCTGCTTCTTCCAGCCGGGTCATGGGCACGCCGGTCATGCGGGAGACGACATCCGCCACCACGTCCTCATCCACTATACCCTGGACGCCTTCGAGGAGCTGTTCTTTCTCGTATTTTTCCTTCTTCTCTCTCAGGCTGTCGCGTTCGTTGCGCAGGAACACAGCACGTTCGAAGTCCTGTTCCTCCACCGCCTCATCCAGGTCATTTTCCACCGTTTCCAGCTTCTCCTTGACGTCCTCCATTTCGGGAGGGGTGCTCATTGAGCGGAGTCGCATGAGGGCCCCGGCTTCGTCGATCACATCGATGGCTTTATCCGGCAGATACCGACCGGTCACGTAGCGGCTTGACAGCTCCGTTGCGCTCAACATGGCCTCTTCGGTGATTTCGACCATGTGGTGTGTTTCGTATCGTTCTCGGAGTCCTTTGAGTATTTCGACCGTTTCGTCCTTCGATGGGGGGTGGACCATGATGGTCTGGAATCGTCGTTCCAGTGCACTGTCCTTTTCCACATTCTGTCTGTATTCGTCGGGTGTGCTGGCACCGATGCACTGGATTTCACCGCGGGCGAGGGGTGGTTTGAGAACGTTGGAGGCGTCGATGGCGCCTTCTGCGCCGCCCGCTCCCACGAGCGTATGCAGTTCGTCTATGAACAGGATGATTCTGGAGGATTTCTGGACCTCCTGCATGACGGCTTTTATGCGTTCCTCGAACTGCCCTCTGTATTTTGTACCGGCGACCATCAGCGCGAGGTCCAGGATGACGATCCGTTTCCTCTGCAGCAGGGCCGGGACATCTCCGGAGATGATGCGCTGGGCAAGTCCTTCCACGATGGCGGTTTTCCCCACGCCGGCTTCGCCGAGCAGAACGGGGTTGTTTTTCTTGCGCCGGCAGAGGACCTGGATCACCCTCTCTATCTCATTCTGTCGTCCGATGACCGGGTCGAGCTCATGATTTTCGGCCTGTTCGGTCATATCCCGGCCGAATGAGTCCAGGGCCGGGGTTTTGGCTTCGTCCTCGTTCGTTGATTCCTGATCCTCTTCCCCCTCGGCATCCAGTTCGGGTCCGAGCAGCTCGATCAGTTCTTCCTGCGCGTCGTCGTATTCCACACCCAGGTTTTCCAGAACCTGTGCGGCGATACCCTCCTCCTGGTTGAAGAGGCCCAGGAGGATATGTTCGGTGCCGACGTAGTTCTGGCCCAGGCGTTTACCTTCTTTCACAGCTTCTTCAATGGCCTTGCGGGCCCGTGGGGCGAAGGGGAACTGTTTTCCAACGCCCATAACGTCCTGTGCATTGCGCACCCGTTTTTCGATTTCCAGACGCACCCTGCGCGGCTCAACATCGAGGCGCTGGAGGATGGTATACGCCATCCCCGTCCCCTCTCGCAGAACACCAAGCAACAGGTGTTCGGTTCCGATATATTCGTGCCCGAGGCGCTGGGCTTCCTGCTTTGCGTAACTTATTACCTTTTTGGCCTTTTCTGTGAATCTGTCATACATATTTATGTCAGCCCTCCATTAGGGCGGTTGTTTTCGCTGTTGAGTTTCCATCTCAGGTATCGTGCCCGGCTCCTGTCTTCACTGACCTGCCCATCCTCCACTACATTCATTGTCCGCAGATGAGCGGGCAAAGTCAAGAGGAGCAGTTCGCTGACCTGCATGCTGGTCACGTTTTCCACGAGGCCCATCTCGGCACCCATGCGGAGCTGTGACAGCAGACTGAGCGATTCATCGGCCGAGAGCTGTCTTGCGGTTCGTAAGAGGGTGAGAGCATGTTCAATTTTAGTCACAAGCTGTTCCCGGTCCCGGTTGAGAAAAACTTCTCGGGTGCGGCGTTCCTTTCCGGCCACTTCCTTGACCACGGAGTTCAACTGGTCGAGAATTGTCTCCTCCGATTGTCCCAGAGTGATCTGGTTGGACAGTCTGTAGAGGTCGGCGGAGGCATAACTGCCTCTGGGGTGCTGTCCGTCAAGCCTCATGTCGTGTTCATGGCACATGTCGAGCACTTTTTGCATTTCCCGGCCCATGCCGAGCGCGGGCAGATGCAGGAAGATACTTGCCCTCATCCCCGTACCGACTTTGGTGGGGCAGGCGGTGAGGTACCCATAGCGGGCGGAGAAGGCGTAGGGGATAAGATCGGCCAGGATCTCATCGGCCTCTCTGGCCCGATCCCGGGCATCATCCAGATCCAGCCCGGCCGTCATGGCTCGTATCTCGAGGTGGTCTTCCTCGTTGATCAGCAGGCACAGGCTCTCGTCCCGGTCGAACGCCACACCTCTGGGCCCATCCGTGTCGGAATCGAGGGCTCCGATCAGTTTTCGTTCCAGCAGCAGTTTACGGGTCAGGCTGTCAACTTCGGTGAGCCGGAAGTAATCGAGCTTTTCGCTCAGGCTGCTTTCCTCGAGTTTGGTGCGCAGGAGCTCTTCGATACGGGCGGCCTGCTGGCGGGTGGTCTGATTGACAAACGGATAATCCGCGATGTTGCGGGCGTAGGCCACCCGGGTTCCCAGGATGACGTCGTCCTCGGCGCCGCCGCCGAGCCATTTGCACTGATTTTTAGTCGAGCTCTGTAACACCTTCATTCTCCAGTTCTGCAATTTCATCGCGTATTCGGGCGGCCTCCTCAAACCGTTCCTCCTCCACGGCCGCTTGCAGTTCACGGCGCAGCATTTCAAGTCGGGGACCTCTGTTTCTCCGCTGGGCCGTGCCCCGGGGCACTCTGCCGGTGTGTTTGGTGGCGCCATGAAGCCCCTCCAGAAGTTCATCCAGTGGTTCGGAGAAAACCTCGTAATCGGTCGGGCATCCGAACGTGAGATTCTGGCGAAACTCAAGGTAATTTATCCCGCAGTCCGGGCACCGTTGGCTCTCCACCCGCTCCAGTTCCGGGGCGAGGGCCCCTATCAGCTGTGAAAGTATGTCGGAGGAGGAAAACGAGGGAGCCTCATAATCCTCCTCGTAGCAGTTCTCGCAGAAATGTCGCTGGACGGGCTCTCCGTCCACGATTTTCGTAATATGAACCGTCGCGTCTCTTTCGCCGCAACGCTCGCATTTGCGGGAATGGGCCTCACTCATGTCATTTCCTTTCACTCGTGTTCCGGCCGATAACTCGCCGCGCATCTCTCCGATTCCCAGCACCGGACCTTCTGTATTGTGACTCCCGGGGGCAGGTTCTGCTCAACCGCCTCGGCGAGATGCCGCGCTATCTGTTCGGTGGTGGGATTTATGCGGTCGAATGGTTCCAGCTCATTCAGATACTCGTGATCCAGCCGGTCCACCGCCTCGCCAACAAGTCGTTTGGCGTCCCTGAAATCCAGCAGCATACCCAGGTCGTTCAGCTCTTCCCCGGCAAAGATAACCTCGACGTTGTAATTGTGGCCATGGAGGTTCTCGCATTCCCCCGCGTAATCACGCAGATGGTGGGCCGCCGCAAAATGAGTTTCCAGGCTCAGTTCATACATTATTGTCGGTCTCCGTTTCCGTCATCCGGCATTTAAACCGCCTTTGATGCCGGAGATTCGGGTTTATGTTCTTATCCCTGTCCGATCCATCCAAATCCATTGTACGCCCCCCGGAGAAGCAGCGTCAAGTATGGTATCCCTTTGCGGCGGGCCCCGGGGGAACCGGA
>JBKHGK010000171.1:0-4703 GCA_046539705.1 Candidatus Brocadiia bacterium
AAAGCAACTTCAGCAAACGTGAATCGCAAAGTCACAGACAGGTTTATAACAACAGAGTGTTTTTAACAGTGCCGGCAACACCGGTTTGGTCCCGCAGTCGTGGGACCGGATCGCCAGCTTCGCGGCCTCCTGGCCCCGTCGCACACAAACGCTTGAGATTTGTGAAATATGCGGGATGAGCCGGAGTTTGACTCAGACACATTTCCCACAGAACACCAAATGGCAGCGGCCTTTCAGGCCGTAAGCGAAAACACCTTTCGGCTATTTTTACATCCCGGGGTTACTCCTGCCCGCCGGGACTCATTCGGGCTCCGCCGCATCTGCGTTTGCTGGCTTTTCGGGGCTTTCGACATCAACTTTCAGCCTTCCGCTGCCGATGTTGCCGGCCGTATCAATGGCGATCACCACAAAGACCTGCTCGCCCTCATCCAGTTCTCCAACGTCGGCCTCGAAATCCTCCTGCGTGCTGTCAAACGCACCGTCGCCCGGAAACGCCGGCTGCCAGTCCCCTGCATTGTGGCTGAACTGAACCTGAGCGATGCGCGAGACTTCATCAACGGCCTCACCGGTTAGAATCCGCTCACCGTCATCATTGGTTTCAATGGCAAGTTCCTGTACCGATGGCCGTCCGTTATCGATGAGAAATGGCCCGGCCACCTTTTCCGCCCTCAGGCGGTCCTCCGGAGGTCTATCCGGCCCGTCGTCCGCCACCAGGCGGAGCATATAACGCCCGTCCGGAACCCGCTCGGTATCCCATTCATACTCTGTGCGCCCCCTCATCCTTTCGTCCAGCGGTTTCCAATCCTTCTCATCGGTGGCCCTGTAGAAAAGGTCGAAGCTCAACTCGTCGTTATTCGGATCAACTGCATCCCAGGTGATCTGCTTTCGGGCCTCCCGTGGGCTTCTGCTGGGGTTCTCCTGGCCTCGGCCATTCCCCTGTTGCCGGTCGCCGCCGTTACCGCGCTCGCCCAAACTCAGGCGATCGATCTCCGGTCGTCGGTTGACCTCGCGATAATACGCGACGATTCGCCTGACCTCCGGCGTGGCCGTTTCCTCTTCAGTTCGCAGGACCGCACGCAACTGTGCGAAACGCCCCGATCTCACATCCAGACTGTCGCCGGCCGGAACCCAGTCACTCCAGGTACGGTCGGGCTTTTTTCTGTTGCCCGTCCTGATTTCGGTTCGGACATCCGCGTCATCCGGCAGATGCATCTCCGTTTCAACGCGATGCCAGTTCGATATAAACCCGGCGTCGAATACCTTGCTGGTATAAGTGGCTTCCGGTGTAAACCCCGGCGACATCACCCACAGACCGCCCCCATCTGAAGTGCCGATCAGAACCGTGCCGTTCGGTGCCCGGCTCATGGCGGAGACATGGGCGGCCCGAAAGCCCGTCACCAGGCGTGTCACCCCATCCGGGCTGACACCAACAACCCTGCCCTCCCCACCGGTGCCGACGAAAACCTCTCCGTCGTCACGGAGGCTCATACTCAGACCGATGGCTCTTCCGAGCCCGGCCAGCCGATTACCACCTTGTCCCGGCGTGATGGCGTAGAGTGTGTTCTCGCTGAACTCACCGCCGTTCCGCCCACCCGCAGGAGCCTGGGACTTTTCCTGGCGCTTTCCCTCACCGTTGCCACCATTGCCCTCCTCGCCCCGTGCCGGAGCTCGTGCCGGCCTCATGCCCTCTCCATCGGCCTGAGCGGTGACCGCATACACGACACCCTCATCACCCAGCATGAGCGAGTGCACCTCGGACTCATCGGCCTCGAAAATCACAGCCACCTCTCCCTCCGGCGTAAACTCGAACACCGTGCCGGACGGCTCCGATCCTCCGTATATGCGGTTCCGTTCGGAGTCAAACTCCAGACACATCAGATTGCCCCGGTCAAGCCTGTAGATTTCTCGAGCCTCCTGATCCCCCTCAATGTGCAACAACCGGCCAGCCGGTCCGGTGGCACAGTATATGCTTTCCTCATCATCACCCGAAACCATATCCCAGATATACTGATCATTCAGGTCTCTGAAAACCGTAACCTCCCCCTCCGGATCGATCTCGTAAATGACACCCCGGGGGGCGGTTCCCGCGAGCACCCGCCCGTCAGTCAGGGGCAGCACGCTCTGGACGTGTTCCTCGCTCATCCGATGCAGAAGTTCAAGTTCCCCCTCGCTGTATTTGTAGACGGCCGCGGGGCTGCCGGTGGCAACGTAGAACGTTCCATCTTCATGCCCGGCCGCGATGTCCCACACGTAATTCGCATCAAGGCCCGAGACAGCACTGACCTCCGGCCCCAGCGTCAGCTCCCCGGTGGACATCACCGACACGCCGTCCAGTGTTCCCCCGCTGAATTTTTCCTCTCCCTCAAGATCCCAGGACTTCGCCGCACCGGCAATCGACCCAGTTACACTCAGGCAGATGATCATCACGATTAGAAATACTCGACTTTCTCTCATCAACACACTCCTTATCGGCGGATCTATTGTTTTGGGCTGAGTGTCCGACTTCAGTATGCCGGACGCTCCCTCGTGCCATCTTTTTCAATCTCAACGGTCAGTCGGACGGCGCCTTTGATCACCTCGTTCATCCTTTTCCTGGCCGTTACATCCTCCATCAGGGGCGTCGCTGCACCGGCGTCAGCCCCGGTACTGAGCATACTGCGTGCCGATCCCGGCAGGCCGGGCATGGCCTGCCCCTCATACCGAACCCCCCGTCTCACAAAACCTCCCCGCGCGTAGATATTCGTGCTGGACGGTCGCTTCTCCAGATTCGCAATCAGCGAATCCAGGTCCTCGGGCCGGTAAAATCCGGGGTCAGTCCCCTGTTCAATCATCGCGTAGGTCGGGGCATCTCCCACAACTATTTCCGCGGTCGTGCCGGGGCGAGCGTCCCGGGGAACATCAAGAGTCAGTTTTTCGGTATAGGTCTCCCCCCGATACTGTCGCAACCTGATATTCAAATCAAGACTCTCCCCCGGGACGACGGTGGTATGAGGCAGGCTGACGTGTTCTATTGTGGCCTCTCTCATATTCTGATTTACATCCAATTGCACGTCTAATTCCTCAATCCGAATCTCCTGGAAGGGATTTGTGGTCAGCTTCGTAAGGGGATCCAGAACCAGCTCCGTCATCGGCGATATCTGGTCGGGCCCGGCGAAATAATCTTTGAGCACGATCGGCTCCTCGCGATCCTCAATCCGTATTTTGACGATCGCGAACATGGTCCGAGGCGTCCCGATCCCCTCCCACTGCAGAAGCGAGAACGCGGAGGCATAGAACGCCGCCATCGGAGCCACCTGCCAGTAACCGGCGGCCGTGTAATCGAAGATCTCCGTCCGATCTCCATCAACATATACTCGACAGGGGAACATATAGGGTCTGTCCCCTATCCGTCCGGCGATGCCCGAGCCCCTATCCTGTCTGAACCGTCCGATCACACTGCCAATCGAAGCCAGCCGAAAGGAGCTCAAGCTCGACGGTATAACGGCCTCTACATTTCCACTGACCATCGGCAGATCCGTGACGCCGGTGCCGAGCATCGGGTGACCAAAAGCTATTACCCTCTCCCCATCCGTCCAGCTCAATGTGCCCATCCCGGCCAGTTCCATATCCCCCCCCAGAATGAGCCCACCCACCGGCATCCCGGGCTCCAGCTCCTCGTCGGTATCCATCTCCATCCCCTGGCTTTCCGAGCCACTCCCCGCCTGAACGGGCATAAGACCGCTGCGGCGGAGCAGTGGCGCGGCACGCTGATACGTTTCTCCCTTCACCCCTCCCAGCGCAACGGGGATGGGCAGTGGTTCCATCGGCACCTGATTACCATCGGCCAGCTCCGCACCGAGCCCTTCCGGCAGTTCGCCACGCGAGAGCCGTACCCGCTCCCGCCAGCTCTGTATTTCCAGAAGATCCCTCAATCGCTCCTCCCGGGCCTCCTCCACGGTCAGTTCTCCGGCCACGAAGCTCTCCGACAGCTCTCGTCGCCGCCGTGTCTGGCTCCGCCAGACCTCCATCCGCTCACTGTCATCATCGCCGGCCTCTCCCCGATCCCGATCCCGCAGGGCCAGCAGATCCTCCGCCGCGGTAATGCCGGCAATGGGCTGGGTGGCAAACGGAAACCCATAGGCCACCGCACCGGCCAGCCTGGCTTCTTCGTCGGATCCCGCCCTCAGATAAATCGGACTCCCGCTCATACCGGCAATAAGACCCGTTTCATCCAGTTCCGGCGAATGCAATCTGGCAAGAATAACCCCGCTGCCCGGCCCAATACTTCGCGTTACCCCCAGAACCTCCACTTCAAACTCCTCACGCTCACTCCCGCTGAAAACCGTCACCCCGTAACCCTCCATCCCGGGTTTCACCTCGGAGAGGGGCATAATGTCCTCGCCCGCTCCCGGATCCATACTCTCCTGATCGGGAGCCGCGTAAAGCCCCGAATGACCGATCATCATAAAAAGAACAAAAAGCACAATCGGCCGCAGATGACATCTCACAGTCCTATTTAGCCGGGAATATAGCATATCGTCCTATCACACGAACTCCATGAGGATAACAACCGATCCATTACGATAACCCGGTGTGGCGGGCAATTTCAAACACACACTCCCACAGAGGAATGTATGCTTTGAATGCGGCCTGAGACAGATGTCTGATCCTCCTGTTCAGTCGCAACGGGGTCATGGGTTGAGGCGCCCGCCTTGCGGGCTTAG
>JBKHGK010000172.1:0-4692 GCA_046539705.1 Candidatus Brocadiia bacterium
TGGCGCACTGACGACTCGTGAAATATACGGGTTAATAGCGGATCCCCGCAGCGGACGAATCGGCCGGGGCATCGTCCCTCTCATGGATCGACTCATGTTCGATCGGCCTTATATGGTCGGTTGCACCCTTTTATATATGCTGCATCTGAAGATGCAGGCCGCTCGCTGTGGAGTCCGTCCTTTTTACAGCTCTGCGCCAGAGTAGTAGAATGAGCCGTGATTCGCGATGTTTGTGAGCATCTACTCCTGTGGAAAAAAGTTATGGCGAAAAGCAAAACGAAAGAGAACAAAGAGGAACGACAGAAGGCACTTGATCGGACCCTGCAGCAGATCGAGAAGGAATACGGGGAGGGCACAATCCAGACGCTCGGTGAGAGCAGCACCCGGCTGGGGGTGGACGTCATTCCGACCGGCTCGCTGTCGCTGGATCTGGCGCTCGGTGTTGGCGGTATCCCCCGCGGACGCGTGGTGGAAATCTATGGGCCGGAGGCCTCCGGGAAAACCACTCTTGCTCTCCAGATCATAGCGAACGCGCAGAAAGGGGAAGGTATAGCTGCGTTTGTGGACGCCGAACATGCGCTCGATCCGGAATACGCCGGCCAGCTGGGGGTGGACATGGAGAATCTTCTGATCCACCAGCCGGATTCCGCCGAACAGGCCCTGGACGTTGTCGAGTCCCTGGTCAGGAGTAACGCCCTTGATCTCGTTGTCGTCGACTCGGTGGCGGCCCTCGTCCCCCAGCAGGAGGTTGAGGGAGAGATGGGCGACCAGACCGTCGGGCTGCAGGCCCGTCTGATGTCACGGGCGCTGCGCAAACTCACCTCCGCCATCTCAAAGTCCAAAACCACCGTCATCTTCATCAACCAGATCCGCATGAAGATCGGCGTCATGTTTGGCAATCCCGAGACGACTCCGGGCGGCCGTGCACTGAAATTCTACAGCGCCGTGCGGATTGAGATAAGGCGCACCGGAGATCTCAAGGATGGCTCCGATTCTATCGGAAACACCTGCAGGCTGAAGGTGGCCAAAAATAAAGTGGCTCCGCCGTTCAAACGCTGCGAAGTGGACCTGATCTTCGGGGAAGGTATCTCACGGGAAGGGGACCTGCTCACGCTCGGCGAAGAGGCCGACGTGGTGGAAAAAGCCGGTTCCTGGTACTCCTACGGCGAAATGAAGCTCGGGCAGGGCCGGGAGAACAGCCGCCAGTTTCTGATCGAAAATCCTGATGTGGCCGACGAAATTGAGATCAAAACGCTCGAGGAACTGGCACCCAGACTGGCGGAAAAACGGAAGCGGGATCTGAATATCACCGATGAACAGGAGGATGAGGACGAGGATGAGGAGTAAAATCGAATGATTGCCGGTGTCGGCGTGGATATCATGGAGGTAGAGCGGATAAGGAGTGCCATCACAAGGCTCGGGGACGCGTTCGTTCAGCGCATCTACCTGCCGGACGAAGCGGATTACTGCAGGAAGGGAGCTCATCCCTATCAGCGATTCGCCACGCGCTTCGCCGCTAAAGAGGCCGTGCTTAAGGCGCTCGGAGTGGGGTGGCAGAAAGGAACCAGTTTTACAGATGTGGTGGTCAGCAATGACGAACTCGGGGCCCCCTCAGTCAGCCTTGAGGGCAAAAGTCTGGAAATCGCGGAACGAAATGATATCCATACCATCCACCTCAGCCTCTCCCATGATCATAATTATGCGGTGGCTCAGGCAGTGGCAGAAAGCTAACCGGGAAGAAACAAGTCCGTCCCGGTTTTTACTTCCGTGAATCCCCGCGGGGTGTACCCGCTAATCGCCGATTGATGATCAGTAATACGTTATGAGTCCCTGAAAGGGGCGACCTCAGACGTAGCCACGCCTGAGGCAGGGAAGCCTCGGGCATTCGTCCACCCCGGGCGCGGCGGATAAGCCCCGAGCGATCCGGCGTGGCGGGAGAGGACGGGGATGAAGATCCACACTACTGGTAATTTCCACGTGATCCGGAGTTATCATGCACATACGACTGGGCACGCGCGGATCGTCCCTTGCCATGTGGCAGGCCCATTATATCAGGGCGCTCATACTCAGAACGTTCCCCTCCCATACCGTTGACGTCGTGCCGGTCAAAACCGAGGGAGACCTGCGGCGTCGTGCGCAGCTGGCGGGCTCCGGAACAACCGGCATTTTCACTCGGGCCATAGGACTTTCGCTCCTCGACAACGACATTAATCTGGCGGTTCACAGCCTCAAGGATCTGCCCACCCGTATGATGAACGGCCTTCACCTGGCCGGGGTTCCCCGCCGGCAGGATCCGGCCGACGGATTGATATCCAAACGTGAGCGGTGTCTGGAAGAGCTCCCGGACAATGCCATTGTGCTCACGGGTTCTCCCCGGCGCCGGGCCCAGCTCCTGCATCGGCGACCGGATCTGGAGGTGCGGGAGGTCCGCGGTAATGTGCCCACACGGATTCAGAAGATGCACGAATCCGCTGCTGAGGGTGTGATGCTTGCCTGCGCGGGGCTGGCCCGTATGGGGATGGCCCATGTGGCCACCCACCGTCTCGACCCCCTCCGTTTCGTGCCTGCCGCGGGGCAGGGGGCTCTGGGACTTGAGTGCCGGGCCGATGACGGGAAGATGCTGGAACTGTGCCGGGCTCTGAATGATGTTGAATGCGAGATAGCGGCTAAGGCCGAGAGAGGGTTTATGAGAACGCTTGGCGCCGGATGCCATGTGCCCGCCGGAGCTTTCGCCCGCCGAACGTCTCCCTGCGATCCCCTGCAGATGACGGGACTTCTGGCCACGGCCGATGGGACCGACATGATCCGGGAGGAGGTCAGCGGGGAAGTCCACAACCCGGAAGAGGCCACTGAACTCGGCCGTCAGCTGGCCGAAACGATGTTGGAGAGAAGTTCTGAGGAGATACTGGAAGAATTCTGACCATGCGGATCTGAGACATAATCTGCGGTGCCCGCTGCAACGCCCACAGGTCGACGGAGAGACGGAAACAGGAGAAATAGAATGAGCTCAGGAACTGTATATCTGGTGGGGGCGGGGCCGGGACATCCCGGACTGATAACCGTCAGGGGAAAGAAACTCCTCCAGCGGGCCGATACCATCGTATATGATCGCCTCATCCCCCGCCGACTGCTGAACTGCGCACGGGAGACCGCGCAGTTGTGCTACGCGGGGAAGCGACCCGGTGACCATCGCATGAGCCAGGATGATATCAACGAACTGCTTATCACCCGGGCCCGTCAGGGGGACTCGGTGGTGCGGCTGAAGGGGGGAGATCCCTTTGTCTTTGGCCGGGGCGGTGAGGAGGCCATGGCTCTGCAGGAGGCCGATGTCCAGTATGAGGTGGTGCCCGGCATAACCGCCGGGCTGGCCGCGCCGGCATGGAGCGGCATACCCGCCACACATCGCAACGTTTCCAGCGCCATCGGACTCGTCACCGGCCACCATGCGGCCGATACGGTTAATTCGCCGCTGGACTGGAATGCGCTGGCAGACTGGGAGGGCACGCTGTCGTTCTACATGGGCGTGGCCAAACTTGACAACATCTGCGACCGATTGATTGACGGGGGGAAGGATCCCCATACCCCGGCGGCCATCATTGAACGAGCCACCACGGCCCGACAGCGCTGCGTGCAGGGGGAGCTGGAGAACATCAGCGGACGGGCACGGGACAACAATATTTCCCCACCGGCAATTCTGGTGGTCGGAGAAGTGGCGAAGCTGCGGAATGAACTGCAATGGTCCGAGAAAAAGCCTCTCTCCGGACGCTGCGTCGTCGTGACCCGGCCGCGGGCGCAGGCCGGCCCGATGGCGGATCAGTTGGAGGAACTGGGAGCGGACCCCATTCTTCTGCCCGCCATAAAAATCATTCCTGCCGCTGACACCGAACCACTTCAGGATGCCATTTCGCGGATACACAACTATGACTGGCTCGTTTTCACGAGCGTAAATGGTGTTGGCTATTTCTTCAAAAACCTGTCTGAGCAGGGAAAAGATGCCCGCAATCTCGCCGGTGCACGTATCGCGGCCATCGGCAGTGCCACCGCCGACCGGCTGTGGAAAAAGGGCGTCCGTGCGGATATGGTGCCGGAACGCTACACCACTGAGGGACTCATAGAGGCCTTCGAAGAACTGGAGCAGTCCCATCCCTTGAGGATACTCTGTCCCCGCTCCAGCATCGCGCCCCCCGACCTGGTGGAGGGGCTCGTTCAGGCCGGATATGAAGTGGACGAAGTGGATGCCTATGACGTCGTAACGGATTGCTCCGGGGCTGAAGAGGTGAAAGATATAATGGAGGAGGGCCGGCCCGGCTGGGTCACCTTCACCAGCTCCTCAACCGTTCAAAAGGTGGTGGGTGAGCTGGGGAGCGATCATCTTGCCACCTCTTCCCTCCGGATGGCAAGCATAGGGCCACGAACCAGCCACACCCTGCGGGAGGAGGGCCTGGAACCGGACGTCGAAGCCTCCCCACACACCGTCGGTGCCCTCGTCGATGCAATGGTCGAGTTCGAAACGACACCGCAGGAGAGTGCCCGATGAACGGGAATACGGCAGGGCTGAAGACACTACCGACCCTGGCGGCGTGAGAGGCGCGCATTCGTTCGGTCCCGGGCCGAGGATCACCTTCCCGGACGGGGCCCTATCCCGTATATTTCACGAGTCGTCAGTGCGCCATATATAAGAACAGACAAAGG
>JBKHGK010000173.1:0-4646 GCA_046539705.1 Candidatus Brocadiia bacterium
TGAAGATACCATCCCGGAACCGTCCGGGATGGTATGGGTGATTTTTTCGATATGCCTTGCTACTGCCGTGAACGGAGGTACGGCCCGCCCCGGATTTATTCGGTGTCGCCCGGTTCGAACCTCTCCTTAACCCGCGCGCTCCGTCCCTTCCGTTCGCGCAGATAATTGAGCTTGGCGCGGCGTGTTTTTCCCTGCCGGGTGACTTCAATATGGTCAATTGAAGGACAGTGTAGCGGGAAGATACGTTCCACTCCTTCTCCCTGCACCATCCGCCGGACGGTAAAGGTTTCTCCTGATCCGGAACCCCGTCGCGCGATACAGATGCCTTCAAAGGTCTGTACGCGTTCGGTATCTCCCTCCCGGATTGTCACCCCCACCTGCAGATTGTCGCCAACTCTGAAAGAGGGGATATCGTCCCGCTGGTACTCGTCCTCAATGGCACGGATCAGATCCTGGCCTTTGAGTTTTTCCGTGTTTTGATCATTACTTCTCTGGGTATTCATCATTTCTTCTCCGAATCTGAGTTCTCAAACAGGTCTGCACGTCGTTGTCGTGTCCTGAGCGACGACTGACGTCTTCTCCACTTCTTGATTTTCTCGTGGTGGCCGCTGAGCAGCACATCCGGCACCTTCATACCTCTAAACTCTGGTGGTCGGGTATAGTGCGGATGTTCCAGCATTCCGTCGTCAAAGCTATCCTGCCGGGCCGAATCCGGATCGCCCAGCACTCCCGGAACCAGTCTCACAACGGCATCGAGCAATACCAGAGCGGCAACTTCGCCGCTGCTGAGCACGTAATCACCGACCGATATTTCTTCGGGGTTCAGACCGTTTCTGATTCGTTCGTCAAACCCCTCGTAGTGTCCGCAGAGCATGATAAGGCGTCGTGCGTCCGCCAGTTCCTTAACCAGTTCCTGATTCAGTCTTCTGCCCTGTGGCGTCAGCATTATGAGGCGTCCATCAGCTCTGTCCATCTCTTTTACGGATTCATAAGCGCTGAACACGGGCTGGCATTGTATAACCATCCCTGGTCCGCCGCCGTAGGGTCGGTCATCAACCTTATTGTGTTTATCCTCGGTGTAGTCCCGGATATTATGCACGTGGTAATTGACAAGCCCTTTATCCGCCGCTTGTCCGGGTATACTCGATTGCAGGACGGGCGGGAAGACCTCCGGGAAAAGCGTCAGAATGTCGTATCTGCGTGGATGTGAGGCCGTCAACTCCGCCATAGTAGCTTGTCCTTTGATCATAAAGGACCGCTTCAGTGGTCCTTTCCACGCTGTTCAGGGGCCATTGTTCCCCTGAGCTTAAAGGATGAATCGCCGACAGTGGTTGTCTCCGGGCGGTCCTTCTTGTTCTAACGTCACAATCCGGATGCGGTTCTGAGCGGATGATTGCCCGGAACCGGATCTGCGGCGTGTGTCACGTGAGGGCCTTTTACAGGTCCATACCGGCTTCCTGGAGGAGGTTGACCACCGTTTCAGAGGGTTTCGCTCCTTTGTCCAGCCACTTCTGAGCGCTATCTAAGTCGACGCTCAGCCTCTCCTCCGGATCGTCGGAGGTGGGGTTGTACTGGCCAAGGTACTCAAGAGCATCACCATCCCGGCGGGTGCGCGAGTCGAAGACACCGATGCGCCACCGGGGCATATTTTTCCGTCCCGTTCTGGTCAGTCGAATTTTAACCATTGTACAGCCGTATCAATAGTGAAAGTGTTCTGATAAAACCTATCCATCCTGTTTGCGTTTCATTTTTTTGGCAAGTCCGGCGGGCAGATCCCCATCCATTCCCTGGAGCTGGTCGGGGAGCGCGTCGGGCAAAGACCCCAGGTCCCCACCGCGAGCGACTTTCCGCATGACTTTACGCATTTTCTTGAACTGCTTCAGAAGGCGATTGACCTCCGCCGGGTCGGTGCCACTACCATTGGCGATGCGGTTACGCCTGCTGGCACTTATAAGCTGAGGTTTACGTCGTTCCCGAGGGGTCATGGAATTGATAATCGCCTCGATCCGGTCGATTTCCTTTTCATCGAAGTCAAGTTCGCTGAGCTGGCTGCCGCCGAAAGGAAGATAGCTCATAATCTCCTGCAGCGGCCCCATGTTGCGAATCATCTTGATCTGTTTGCGGAAATCCTCCAGGTCGAAATTGGCCTTCCGGATCTTTTCCTCGAGTTCTCTGGCGTCCTCCTCTTCGATGGCCTCTTCAGCCTTTTCGACCAGACTTACCACGTCGCCCATGCCCAGGATTCGATCGGCCATTCTGTCCGGGTAGAACGGCTCGAACTTGTCCATCTTTTCCCCGACACCGACGAATTTTATCTGTTTTCCGGTGACGGCTTTTATCGACAGGGCCGCCCCACCCCGGGCATCTCCGTCCAGATTCGTCAGTATGACACCGTCGAATTCAAGCTGTTTGTTGAACTCACCAGCGCTTCTGACCGCATCCTGACCGGTACGGGCATCCGCCACCAGATATATCTGGTCAGGATCCGTTTTGTCCTTCAGTTCGCGCAGCTCTCCCATCATCTGTTCATCTATGTGCAGCCGCCCACCCGTATCAATGAGAAGGGGATTATGGTTGCGTTTCTCCACTTCCCTTACCCCTTTCATGCACACAGTGAGCGCATCGGCGTCCCTCTGGCTGACAACGGGGACGTCAAGATCTTCCCCGAGCACCTCCAGCTGATCGATGGCCGCCGGTCTCCGCACATCGGCGGCGCACATCATGGGCCGGGCGTCGTATTCTTTCCGCAGATAGCGAGCCAGCTTGCCGCAGGTGGTCGTCTTACCGCTTCCCTGAAGCCCGGCCAGCAGGATAACGGCGGGACCATCTCCACCCAGGGGGATCTCGTGATCCACCGGTCCCATCAGAGATTCCAGCTCGTCGTGAACTATCTTTACAATCTGCTGAGCCGGATCGACTCCCTTGATGACGTCCTCGCCGACGGCCTTCTCCGAGACCGACTTGGTGAATTGCTTGACCACACGGTAATGCACATCCGCCTCCAGGAGTGCGATGCGCACCTCCCGCAACCCCTCACGGATGTTGTCCTCCGTCAGCTGTGGCTTGCCTCGTATTTTGCTGAAAAAACCTTCCAGCGTGTCTGTGAGCGAGTCGAACACGGTGTGACCCCGATTATCTGGGTAACAAATTAGAGGGAAATACGACCAGTCCTGCGCCCGGCGGAAAAATCCACCCATTTATTGCATCTCAGGTCTGCGATACAAACTCCGATCATGCGGACAGGCTATCCATCCTACGAATCGACTTCGCGAAAATACACGTAATACGACCGACCGGACCTAATTACCATGTCGAGATCGGCCGAAGATTGGCATAACCCCGATTCGTATTCCGTTATTATACAGGAGCCAGCTGCTTTTTCAAGCCGGGCTCCGGCTGTGCTATAGACGGCGATTCTGCTATAATCCGTCTTCTTTGGTGGTAGATCGAGAGGAACAGAGATGAAAAGTGAAGGTTTTGGCGATATCGGTGAGTGGAGACAGTTCAGTGCCGGTGGTGGGGCGGTGCCGGAACATTTTAACCTGCAGCGGGAACCGGATGCACAACGCCTTCGTGTTGCTCGGACCGGCGATGCGAGCGGAATGTGCGGCTGGGCGAGTCCATCTGTGTCCCTGGATGGGGGGCAGTATTATCGGCTTGCGTTCAGTTATTCCAGCACCGTGGAGGGGTATTGGGAGGCACAGTTTTTCCGTGACGATTGGGAACGCCAGGCCGATTTCTACACGGCCGGCCTTCCCGATACGTGTGGTACCGAGAGAAGTGTGCAGTGGTTTTTCCCCGGGAAATACCACGCGGACAGGTGCCGTGTCGTGATCTGGCCCGGGAGGCAGGGCGCAGTGGATATGCGCGGACCACGCCTCAACGCGGCGTCTGATCAGCGGGCATGGGAATGGTTTTGCAGTATCGGGGAGGATGTGCCCGCCCCCCGATCCGGCAGTCCAGCGGAAGAGGGCGCACGCTTCCTGAAAGAAACACGGAGGCGATTAGAGGACAATTCTGGATCGTCCCCGATAAGGATCGTATCGTATGGTGATAGTACAGGGTTTGATGTGGGTAACGCGCCCCTTGATCTGGCGCTTGAACGAATATGTCGCGGTCTCGATGTGCAAATGCATACCCGGGGATGGGGGAGTGTGGGCTGGGATACGCTCTGCGAGGATAGCCAACTCCGGAAGTATATCTACCCCGTACAGCCTGATCTGGTCATCTGCCACGGTGTGAGCACGGAACCGGCGAAGATACGGGTCTGTCTGCCCCGGCTGATCAATAAGATCCGGAAGGAATGTAATGCCGAACTGTTGCTGGTGACCAATCACCGGGGGACGGGGCCGGGGGAGGACGAGAGAGGCGAAGCGCACTGGAATGAGTGCGCCCGGGCGACCCGCGAAGTTGGCCGCGATCAGCAATGCGGGGTCGTGGATTTCCGACGGGCCATGCGCGAGCTCATGAGGGACAGTCGTCCGCCGGCGGACAGGTTGAGGTGGTATCTCCGGGATCAGCAGTGTCATCTGAACCTGCGCGGGCGTTACGTGGCACTGGATACCATTCTGAGGCACCTGATGCCAGGTGAATCAATCGCCGACCTCTAACCGGTATATTTTACAAACCGTTGTTTACCCCAGCCT
>JBKHGK010000174.1:0-4645 GCA_046539705.1 Candidatus Brocadiia bacterium
AAGTCGTTGCTGATGACCGGTTCCTGGCATGTGCTGCCCGCGTCGGCATGTCCGGGCCATCTGATTATCAGTGGCACCCTGTGTCCGCCTTCGTAGGGTGAGCCTTTGCCATGCCTGAGCGGGGCATTGCTGGTCACTCGGGTCAGACCCCCGTTGTCCGAAAAGAAGACCACGATTGTATCCTCGGCCAGTTCCATATCCTCCAGTTTGTGCAGCACCCGGCCGACGGACCTGTCCGTGCTTTCTATCATAGCCGCATATACCTCATTCAGGTGTTTATTGGCGTCTTTTTCCAGATATTTCTGGACAATTTCCTCTTTGGCCTCAAGAGGGGTATGGACGGCGTAATGGGACAGATAGAGGAAAAAGGGTTCGTCACCGCTTTTCTCCATCATCCGTATGGCCTCGTCGGTGAGTCGGTCGGTCAGGTATTCGCCCTCCGGCCCGTCCTCCAGGGTTTCGATTCCATAGGGGCTGAAGTAGGTGGGTGGGAGTCCGCGGTGGCATCCCCCTATATTTACGTCAAAACCGTGTTTGTCCGGATAATACTGGCGGCCGCCGAGATGCCATTTGCCGGTGAAAAAAGTGTTGTATCCGGCGTTGCTGAACGCCCGGGCGAGAGCGGTCTCATCGTGCGGAAGATACTGCGTCCAGTCCGGGACCCGCAACTTGGCCCAGGGATGCTCATGCCCACTTATCCAGTCGGTGAGGTTGAGCCGTGCCGGATATTTGCCGGTCATTATGCTTGCCCGGGTGGGGCTGCATACCGTGCATGCGGCGTATGCGTCGGTGAACCGCATCCCCTCGTCGGCGAGGTGATCGATGTTGGGGGTCAGGTAACTCCGGCTCCCCTGACACCCCACGTCCATCCAGCCGAGGTCGTCGATCAGGATGAATACGATATTTGGCATGTTGTTAGTTGCTGGCATGGGGGAACCTCATTACTGGGTGTAGCTCGAATTGCACTGAGCACCGGTTGAAAGGTAACTATTCGGTAAAGTGCGCTTGTTTATACCCTATCGTTGTCCTGTGCCGGCAGGTTTGTGAAATATGCGGGTTCAGATGCTGTTGAAGTGATACAGGAAGCCGGCCGATTTGGCAAACGAGAGAGGAAGAGGACACAGCAATGCCCGGCTTGACGTTGGCCGGCAAATATCGGAGAATGGATTTCGTCATTATCACTGTTGAACTATTCCCTCTGATTGGTTGATGCGGGTCAGCATCAATGCTGTCAGAACATAAAAAGATACTGAGGAGATTGACGATTGCATGAAACGACTGACGTGGAAAATGGTGAAAACGACAAAAAAAGTGGATGGATAAAAGGCTGTTTCGCCGTTGTCCTGGTTCTTGGTGTGCTCAGCGCGCTCGTCTTTGTCGGTCTGCTGGTTTTTGGTATCACGGCAGTGCTGATGGGCGAAACCGAAACGCCCGATGGTTCGGTGCCGCTTCGTGAAGTCCGAGTCAGTGGAGTAGAGGAGGATCCAAAGGTGGCCGTGATACCTCTGGAGGGTATGATTTACGGCAGCGCGGGGGAGTCCGGCGGGCGAACGCCTCTGCAAATCACTCGTGCACGCATAGAGAAGGCCGCTCAGGATCCCCAGGTTCGGGGAGTTATGCTCAAGGTGGATAGCCCCGGGGGTGGCATTACCGCCAGCGACATCCTGCACGAGGAACTGGAACAGCTGCGAGCGGGTGGGGAAGGGAAACCGGTGGTGGTTAACATGATGGATATGGCCACCTCCGGCGCCTACTATGTGTCGGCCGCCGCGGATTCCATAATTGCCCATCCGACGACGCTCACCGGCAGTATAGGCGTGATGATGCCCCTCTACGATGCAACGGAGTTGATGGACAAGATCGGCGTAGAAAGCAAGTCGCTGACCACCGGCCCCTACAAGGATCTGGGGTCGCCGTTTGTGGAGAAATCGGAAAAGCAGCGGGAAAAGGAGCGCGAACTGCTCCAGGATCTGATCGATCAGATGTACGAGAGATTCCTGGAAGTGGTGGCCAGCGGCCGCGATATGGAGATGGAGAATGTGCGTGAGGTGGCCGACGGGCGGATCTTTACGAGCGAAACGGCCCGGGAAGTCGGGCTTATTGACGAAGTGGGGTATGAGTCCAGGGCCGTTGAGGAGATCAAGGATCTCTGTGAGGTTGAGGAGGTGCAGCTTGTCGAATACAGAAGGGTTCTCTCGATGGCGGATGTGCTGGCGGCTTTCGCACAGGGGGGAGAGGTCAGCCTGAATCTGTCTCCTGAGTTCAATCCCCTGAATGCTGCCCGTCCCATGTATCTGTGGTTGCCCCGGACGTCTCATTATTCGGACTCGGATTTTCCCGAAGAATTGTGAATGTTGAGCGGTCGGACGCGGCTTGTCCTCCGGTCCGGGCCATTGTTGAGGCGCACAGAGCCAGAGAATCGCGTGGTGGAAGAATGAATATTTGGTCCGATTATATCAGTTCGATGGAGTGCCTCCCGAAGTGCACTGTGAGGCCGGTATTTCCGGCTGGCGGTGGATCTCATGAGGAGAAGGTTCCTGAGGAGTGCCGTGACCATGCTACCGCTTTCACCGTTTGCGTTTTTTGTTGTGGCGGCTGAGTTATGCGCCCACTGATTATAGTCTGTTAGTATACGGCGAAAAGATCGCCTGGCGACACAATCACCAATTTGTAAATCAGGAAAACAATTAGCATGTTGAAAGTGTATAACACGCTCAAACGAGAAAAAGAGGAGTTCACGCCGCTGGAAGAAGGATCTGTGGGAATCTATGTCTGTGGTCCCACGGTGTATGGCCATAGCCATATCGGACATGCCAAAAGTTACGTCAGCTTCGACGTAATCGTCCGATACCTGCGTTATCTGGGATACAGCGTGAGATATGTGCAGAATATCACGGATGTGGGCCATCTGACCGATGACGCTGACGAGGGTGAGGATAAAGTGGGGGAGAAGGCCCGGACAATGGGTTTGCAGCCGATGGAGGTGGCCGAGAAATTCACACGGAGCTACTTCGAAGATATGGACGCCCTGAACGTCCGGCGTCCGGATATCTGCCCCCGGGCCTCCGGTCACATACCCGAGCAGATTGAGATGGCCGAGAAGTTGATCGAGAACGGTCACGCCTATGAGGTTGACGGAAACGTTTATTATGATGTCTCGACCTTTGAGGATTATGGCAAACTGAGTGGTCGATCGCTTGATGAGATGATGGAGGGGACCCGCGTTGAGGGGCGCAGCGATAAACGCCACCCCGCGGATTTTGCGCTGTGGAAGAAGGCTCCCGAGGATCATCTGATGAAATGGGACAGCCCCTGGAGCGTGGGTTTCCCGGGCTGGCATGCGGAGTGTTCCGCGATGGCCCTGAAATATCTCGGCCCCACCCTCGATATCCACGGAGGGGGACTGGAGAACGCTTTCCCCCACCATGAAAACGAAATCGCCCAGGCGGAAGGGATGACCGGGGAGCCGTTTGTGCGCTACTGGCTCCACAACAACATGGTGACGGTTGAAGGACAGAAGATGGGCAAGAGTCTGGGTAATTTCATAACGCTTAAAGATGCCTTTGCGGGAGAACCACCACTGGAGGATCCGGTGAGACCCATGGTGCTGCGGTACTTCATTCTGGGCAGCCACTACCGAAAACCCCTCGACTTCTCGGCGGAGGCCCTATCGGCGGCGCAAAAAGGACTCGAGCGGATAGAGGAGACGGCGGAGCGGCTGAGCCGGCGCCGGGAGATGAGCGAGGATAAGTCCGGGGACGTCCCCGATGCCGTTATGACCATCATCGAGCAGACACGAGAGGATTTTCTTGCGAAGATGAACGATGACTTCAATACGGCCGGGGCAATAGGGGTGCTGAATGAATATGCCCACGAACTCAATCGTATGCTGGATTCCGGAGATCTAAAAGAGGGGGCGGTGACCGGGGCGGAGAAGCTCTACCGCGAGATAGCCGACGACGTCCTGGGGATACTGGGCGGAGGCGGCGCAGACGGGGAAATGAGCTCCACGGCGAGCGATCTAACCCGTCCACTTATTGAGGCTCTTCTGGATACGCGAACGGAACTGCGGGAAGCGGGACAATACGATCTTGCGGATAACATCAGGGATCGACTGCACGAACTCGGGGTCGTCCTGAAGGATGGGGCGGAGGGCACGACGTGGGAGACGAAGTGAAATACCGGAGGCAAGATGGCACATAATCACACAGAGGAACCCCGGAATATCGCCCGGATATTCAAAGTTCTGTCGGTTGAAAATCGCGTGAAGATAATACAGATGCTCAAGCGGGAGGTGCTGTGTGTTGGGGCGCTTGCCTCTCGCCTTGGCATTTCCCCGGCGGCGGCCAGCCAGCACCTGCGCGTCCTCCGGGATGCGGAACTGGTGGTGTCGGAGAAACGGGGATACTACGTGCACTACAGGCTCAACCCGGAGATGATGTCGGAGTGGCGGGACATAGCGGATCGACTGCTGGAATACGAAGAGGCAGAAGGCACCAGCTGCTGTGGGGGGGAGAACTCGGGGGAAAAAGACGAACAGTAAGCCGAGAGGAATCACCTTCTCTCTGATCGCCCGTGTCCCGGACCGGTAACCCGCATATTTCACAAACCTCAAGCGTCAATTATTCTAAAGGCAATATCAACA
>JBKHGK010000175.1:0-4554 GCA_046539705.1 Candidatus Brocadiia bacterium
ACGGAGAGTTTAAGGCACAGCGGGCATGGAGGCAACTCATAGCCCGCATATTTCACAAACCTCAGACGTTAATTATTCTAAAACCAATATTACCAAACGATAATCCCAACTTTAAAGACAGGTTTATAACAACAGGGTGTTTGCAACAGTACCGACAACACCGGTTTGGTCCCGCATTCGCGGGACCGAGCCGTCAGCCCGCCATCTATAAGAACAGGCTGCAATTGCGGTCTCCCGCGGCTGCGGGACGAGCGCCTGTGTCTGTTCTTTCAGCTGGCGCACTGACGACTCGTGAAATATGCGGGATAGCTCAGTCACCGTTGCATTTATGGACAGAAGCAATACAATATGACTCGTTTCGAGCTCAATTAAATGGAGACCGTATCATGTCAGTGCAGGTGGCGGATGGATATATGGATGTGGATGGAGAGAAGTCGCTGCTGTTTTCCGGTGAAGTGGAATACTGGCGACTGGATCCCGATGACTGGCGGATCGTTCTGGAACGTCTGAAGGAAACCGGCATGGACTGGGTTTCCAGTTATGTGCCATGGCGGGTGCACGAGCAGGGACGACATGATTATGATCTGACCGGCGAGACCAGTCCCAGGCTTGATCTGCCGGCCTATCTGGATGTGGTCGCCGAGATGGGGTTGAAGATGTATTTTCGTCCCGGGCCGCTGATCGTAAGCGAAATGGCGGCCGGAGGATATCCCCAGTGGTTGGTGGAGGAGGACAACTCAATTCTGGTGTGGGATAACGAGAATAAAATTCCCGATGGATTCAAAGGATACGGTGGCGTGCCGTGTTATCTGCATCCGGATTATCTGGACCACTGCAGGACCTGGCTTTCGGCGGTCAATGATATCGCGGTGGAGTACCTGGCACCATCCGGGCCAATTTCTCTCTACCAGCTGGACAACGAGGTGAGCCTGGTGTGCAAGGATGGCATGTTCGATAGTGATTATAACCCTCATATCGTGGGGCCGGGTGGGGTCTATCATCAGTGGCTGAAGGATAAATATGGCAGCCCGGGTGCCATTCCATACGCCGGGGGGGCGGAGTCAATCGAGGAAATAGAACCCCCGAGAAGCCTGGATGCCTGGGGGGACAGGCCGGTTTCCTGGTGGTGGGATTGGGCGGAGTTCAAGGAGTATTATCTGGCGCGCTACGTCGAGAAGCTGCGGCATATACACGAGGATTGTGGGGTTGATGGAGTTACCTTTTGCACGAATTTCAATCCGCATCGGCCCAATACGGTGCCCAATAACTGGAAGAAATACGAGGAGGCAGCCGACGGGCTGGTGGGGTATGACTTCTATCGGTCGCCCTTTATCAGCTACACGGGTTACCTCTCCCTTGCCCGCATCAGCCGGATGCTCAACGCCTGGATGGATCTGCCGTGGTCAGCGGAGTTTATGGGCGGAATCTGGCGGGAGGATTTTGGAGGTGGTGGTTATCCGTATGCAGAACATCACGAAGTCGTCACCGATATCGCCCTCGCCAACGGTCTGAAAGGGCTTGCGTGGTATATGTTCCACGATAGAGAGAGCTGGGGGGCGGCGCCGGTCAGCGACCGGGGACACAAACGTTACGCTCATGATGCCCTCTCGGAGGCGATGAACTTCGTGCGCGGCTGCGACGATTTCAGCTCGCTGGAGATCGAAGGAAACGTGGGCGTGCTCCATTACCGGCCATATCACGTGCATACTTTCCTGGGCGATTCGATGCCGGCGAATGACAACGAGGTTCATACCGGACGGCCAGAAGTTGGCGGCGTGCCGGCCGGTCTGTCCTCCATCGAATGGGAGGGTGTGTTTGGCCTGCTGATGGATGCCGGATACTCGCCCGTGCCCGTTGATCCGGAGATCAATCCGGAATCGCTGGAGGATCTTGACGCGGTCTGGGTGGTGACAGAGGCGTTTATGGATCCGGAGACCGCCTCGCTGCTGTGGGATTTTGCCAGGAATGGCGGCGCCGTGATTATGGGGCCTGAAATTCCCTGCACTGCCCTCGACGGCGAACCCCTGATGCTCCCGGAAGGACTGTCAAAACCCACAGCCCTCTGCAGCGGAACAACCAGGGTGCAGTGGCAGGGTGAGGACGTGACTTTCTATAAACGCCTTCATACCCACCCGGGCCGGTCCATCATTGAACTGGGGGACACGCCGGTGGTGAGCGCCACGGCCCTCGGGCAGGGAGCCCTGATTTATGTGGGCGGTTACATTGCGCAAGACCTCGATGGGCATCAGACGGACGGCAATATCGGTTTTGCCGACCGGCTGATGGAGCTGTGTGACATTGCCCCGCCGGTAAGCACCGGGTGTCGGGACATTCACTGTGTGATGCAGTCCAATGAGTCCGAGGCTTACGTGTTTATCACGAATCTGAGCAATCGGTCGCAACTCCCGGAGGTGTGCTTTTACGACGATGCGCCGGCGACGCTCAGGGATGTCAGGAACGGTGATCAGTTCAAGGTAGAGGCTGGTTCTGTGGAAGTTCCGGTGGACTGTAAACGCTCTCGGATTCTGCAAATGCGATACGAGGACAAGGAGTAATTTATGGATGCACATCTGAGTGATCTCATTGACGTTTCGACCGAAGTTGGGGCTGATCCAGAACTGGTTCAGGGCGGCGGGGGGAACACGAGCACAAAAACTCCCGACGGGCGGATGTACGTGAAGGCCAGCGGCACGGCGCTGGAGGCGATGGAGGAGGAAAGCGGATACCGCTGTGTCGACCTCGAGAAATGTCTGGCCCTCCTGGAAGACCCGGATCTGGAAGGGATGCCGGAGGATGAGAGGGAGAGGGCCATGGGGCGCCGTCTTGGCGATTGCTGCGTGGATGATCTTGAGGGGCGCCCTTCGGTGGAGACCCTCCTTCATGCGCAGCTGGGTAAGTGCGTGGTCCACACACATCCGTCGTTCCTTAACGGCCTCCTGTCGGCCCAGGGCGGGGAGGCGGTTATTCGCGAACTGTATGCGGATCTTGAACCACCAACCCTCTACATCGAATACACCGATTTTGGATATCCACTGGCGGTGCGCATGAAAGAGGAGA
This sequence comes from Candidatus Brocadiia bacterium, assembly GCA_046539705.1. GTDB lineage: Bacteria > Planctomycetota > Brocadiia > SM23-32 > SM23-32 > CAZXYF01. Next base: position 3,058 of record JBKHGK010000175.1, read on the forward strand.
TCGAGGCATACAGCCAGCAGCATGACCGTCTGCCGGAGGTGATGTTTCTCGAAAATCACGGTGTTTTCGTGAGCGCTCCGGACGCAGATGAGGCGGTGGAGAAAACCCGGGAAGTGGTACAGCGGGCCCGTGATACGTGGCGCGAACGGAAGCCAGAGAATGAGCGTAAGCCCTTTACCCCCGATCAGGAGACCGAACAGGAGCTGATCAATGAGGTCAGCGCGGTGATGCGCCGGACCTATTCGGATATCCTCGGACGTCCCGTGCTGGTGCGTTTCTCGCTGGGAACCTCCACCCATCGATTCTTCGGCCATCCGGGATGCAAGGAGCTGGCTGAAAGCGGTCCGCTTGTCCCGGATCAGGTGGTATACTGCAATGGATCTCCGATCTGGGTTGACAATCCCGATGGAGGAGAGCTGGATGAGAGGGTGGAACGATTAATTCGCGAGCAGGAGGACGGTGTGAATACTCCTGCCTGTGTGCTGGTTGATGGGCTTGGCCTGTTTGTTGTGGGGCTTTCACCGGAGCTGGTGGACTCGGCGGCCGGCACGATGGAGGCGGTGTTGGATATGCTGGTCGTGGCGGATGCCGCGGGTGGTCCCCGGCCGCTGCCGGACGGCGCGGTGGAGCGGATACGACGGTCGGAGGCCGAATCCTATCGCACCGGGCTGGCCGCGGGTCGAGAGAATTCGCATGAACTTGCCGGTCAGGTGGCGGTTGTGACCGGTGCGGGAAGTGGCCTGGGGCGCGGCATCTCCATCGGCCTGGCCAAACGGGGTATGCACGTGGTCCTGGCCGATATAGATGTGGATGGCGCCGAAGAGACCAAACGACGTATACGCGAGGAAGAAGATGCACCGGGATCCGGCTGGCCGACCCGCGCCGATGTCACCGATGAAGATGCTGTCAGGAACACCTACGAGTATGTGATCCGCAACCTGGGGGGCGTTGACGTGCTGGTCAACTGCGCCGGGATAGCCCCACCTCATCCGCTGGTCGATTTCCCGGTCGAGGATTTCCGGATGGCCCTGGAGGTCAATCTGACCGGGTACTTTCTGATGGCGCGAGAATGTGCCAGACTGATGCGGCGTCAGGGAACCGGAGGTAGTATTATCAACCTCTCCAGCAAAAGCGGTCTGGATGCCTCCTCCAAGCACAGCGCTTATAATGCCACGAAAGCCGGGGAAATACATCTTGCTCGTGGCTGGGCACAGGAACTGGCCGAATACGGGATTCGCGTCAACAGCATCTGCCCGGGGAACGTCTTCCGGGAGTCGAGCATCTGGAACGAGGACTATATCGAGGCTCTGGCCGAGAAACGAGGGCTGGAACCCGACGAGGTTATTCCATATTACATCAACCTCACCGCTCTGCAGGAGGAGATCGACTGGGAGGACATCGCCGATGCCGTGGCGTTTTTAAGCGGCCCTCATTCCTCCAAAATCACCGGTCAGACCCTCGTGGTTGATGCCGGTCAGGTCTTCGTGAGATAACCCG
>JBKHGK010000176.1:0-4548 GCA_046539705.1 Candidatus Brocadiia bacterium
TTAACCCCGACATCCGCCGTTAATCACAAGATAGAAAGAAAAACATATCCATGAACGAGGATAGCCCAAAACCACCCGAGATAGATGAGGAACTATCAGCCCTGGAGGAACAGATCCTCTCTCTGGCCAATATCGTCGAGAACACCTTCGCCGACGCCGTCGTGGCACTGATGGAAAGTGACAGCGGAGCCGCAAGCCAGGCCCAGCGGGAGGACTACAAGGCCCACCAGATCTGGCTCCAGGCCGACAGCATGGCACTGGACCTGCTCTCGAGCGGACAGCTACAGCTGAAACAGGTCAAGAAGGTCGCCGCGGATACGAAAATCGCTCATGACCTGAAGGTCATGGCCGATGAGGGAATCCGCATAGCTCACCTGATGAGGGCATGCCCCACCGAGGGGGACATGCCCGCCTGCTGCACCGAACTGCTCCCCGAAATGATCGAAATGGCACAGAGTATCTTCGGGGATAGCGTCGATGCCTTTGTGAACCGGGATGCCACCGAGGCCAAGAGCCAGGATTTTGTATTCCGACAGCTCAGCTCCCAGCACGAGGAACTGATCAACCAGGTCAACACCGAACTGGACTCCCCTGAGGCACCCCTGAATCCCGAGGTGGCCACCTCCCTCGTGCTCGTCAGCCGGTCGCTGGAGATAATTGGGGAACGCTCCCTCGATATGGCCAACCATGTCGCCAAGCTCTGCGGGGATCGCAACAGCAACCACGTCAACGACCTCGATGGGGACATTGAGTGAGAAGGAACCATGCAGGACGCCCTGTATAGACTGATCAGTGCCGGCGCGCTGGCGTAAATCGCATTTACCAGCACGTAAGCGGCCCCGACCTGCCGCCCGTGCGGAGGTGACCTCCGCCCTCCCGGAACAATATCCCGCATATTTCACAAACCTCAATCCTTAATTGTTCTAAAAGCACTCTCAGCAAAGGTGAATCGCCAAGTCACAGACAGGTTTATAACAGCAGGGTGTTTTTAACAGTGCGGCAACACCGGTTTGGTCGACGACTCGTGAAATATACGGGATATGGTTCTCCAAATACTTACCCCACTGGTTCTTCCTTCCGGTTGCAAACCCGATCTGCCATCATCGATAATACGAAGATTTGCCAGTCCAACTTTTGGAGGATCCACAATCATGACCGAAAACGAGAACACGACCGAACAGCTGCCCGCGGTAATCCGGCAGTTTCTGGTCGAGGAACAACCACATTACGTCCCGGTGCAGAATGAGTGCGAGTTTTTCCGAAGCGCGTTCCGACAGAATCTGCCTCTGCTGCTCAAAGGGCCGACCGGATGTGGTAAGACCCGGTTCGTCGAACGGATGGCCTGGGAGCTCAACCTGCCCCTCATAACGGTATCCTGCCACGAGGACCTCTCCGCGGCGGACCTGGTCGGGAGATACCTGTTCAAAGAAAATCAGACCGTATGGGAGGATGGACCGCTCACCCTCGCGGTCCGCTACGGAGGTATCTGCTACCTGGACGAAGTTGTCGAAGCGCGGAATGATACCTCCGTTATCATCCACTCGCTCACCGACCACAGACGTCTGCTCTATATTGACAAAATTCAGGAAGTCATACGGGCGCATCCCAATTTCATGATGATCCTCTCGTATAATCCGGGATACCAAAACGTACGCAAGGACCTCAAGGAAAGCACCAAACAGAGGTTCACCGCCCTCAGCTTTGACTATCCCCCCGAGGATCTGGAGGCGAAAATCGTCGCCGAGGAGGCCGGCATCGATATGGAATCGGCGCGCACGCTGGCACAGGTGGGAGACCGAATTCGGAATCTCAAAGGATTTGGCCTCACTGAAGGGGCCAGCACCCGTCTGCTCGTTTACGCCGGGATGCTGATGGCCGGAGGGCTCGACCCCCGCTCCGCATGCCGCGGAGCTATCTCCCAGGTCGTGACCGACGACGAAGACATCCTGGCGTCCGTGGAAGATATTCTTGACCTGTTTTATCCGGAAAACGATCAATGACGCCCACCACCGATACGTCCAACCCACCGCAGAAACAGGGCGACGCCCTGATGAAGCAAATGGGATTCGATCTGAGCTCCGTGACCTGGGGATACCAGGAAATCTTCCGACGCGCTATCGGGGAACTCGCACAAGCCGGACTGCTCGGTGAGAACAACGAGGAAGTCACCCGGGCCTTCTTTGACATGTTGCAGCGCAGCGATAAATCCGGGTTTGATATGGTGCTCAAAAGCTATCTCGATGCTCTGAAGGGCGGTCATAGATGGATCATGCGCCTGCCGCGCCTCTTTGAGCGCTGGACGCGCATGGGCCTGGATCTGTCGCAGGAGAGGTACTATCTCGGAGCGCGCTTTTTTGAATATGCCGGAAATGGGCAGCTGGGCGATTCTCCGCAAGAACTCGAACTGGCCCTCGATCTTATCGCATGGCTGAACTCGGACCTCCCGGAACTTGTTCCGTCTTTTCTGGAAGGATTCCATTACCTCCGGCAGAATCTGGATGCCGAAGGGATACGGGACTATGTCGGCCATGCCCTCACCCTGCACCCGCGCAACCGGGACAGCGCAAAGAAGTTCCTGGCGGGCGAACTTGAAACCTCACAGGTTTACGTGGAGAAGCTCAGCCGCCAGTCAAACCTCGCGGAACGACAGGATGCGCTTGAACGGCTCACACGGGCCCTGTGCGGATATGAAATATCCGTCAATGACCTCGGGGAACTGGACTCCGATGATCTGCAGGAACGCGGAAGCCGTTTCATCGTCTGTCAGCACGCCATGTATCTGCCCGCCCGGCTGGATATCTTTGGGAAGGCAACACAGAACAGACTGGCCTATCGCACCCTGGTCACCCTCGGCTGCACATCGCTAAACGCCGCGGGCTTCCCCCTGCTTCACGGTGAAAACGGTATCACCACCTGCCGCGAACTCTTTGCCAACGCCGAATATCCAACCGCCTCCACCGCCCTCTTCTACCTCGTTGAAGCCGTCCGAACGGTCCGGTCGGCCCGCAGGACATATCCAGGAGTCGATCCCGTCCTGTCGGATATAATCAGTCTGGAGTTTGAACAGAGGCCGCCTCACAACTTCATTGACCGCGTGATGGCTCACCTTTTCCGGGCGGAGCATAATTCCACGGATGAAATCAACCGGGTAATTCAGTGGGTGAGAACCACCGCCGGACACTGTTCTTCTGCCCGGGAAACCACCAACCTGGTGAAAAGCAGCATCAATACACTGGGGTCCGATACCATCAAACGCTGCGGGGCCGCCCGCCCGCGTGCACTCACTTTCCTGCCCGACCCTCTTTTCCCGCTCACAATTTCCGAACCTCCCCGGGATTCACTCAAAGCGGATATGCACGACATGAAGGAACAACCCCCCGAAGAGGACGACAATGCCGATGAATCATCGGAAGCGGAGGAGGCGGAAACTGAACAGACGGGAGATGAAAGCACCGAACAGGAACAGACCGATGACGGCGAATCGGGCGGAGCCGGATTCTGGTATGACGAATGGAATCAGGCGGTCAACGACTATCAGCGCAACTGGTGCCGGGTGACCGAAAAGAGTCCGGATACCACAGGCACGCGCGAACAGCTCTCCGATCCCGCTCTCCGCTACTCCGATAAAGTTCGGGAGATCTTCCAGAGGCTCAAACCCGAAGAGGTTCAGACGCAGAAACGACTGCTGGAGGGGGACTCAATCCATATGGACCACCTGATCGAATACATTGCGGAAGGAGAAGAACGACGCGGCTCCGATATGCGTTTCTACAATAAACCACTCACCAACCGCCGCGATCTCGCCGTCTCCATACTTCTGGATATCAGCGGGAGCACCGGAGAACGAGCGGAAGAGACAGACAGCGAAGACAAAACCCATGCGGCAAAAGAATTCGGCACGGAGAATGGCCAGAAAAGCGTACTCCAGGTGGAGAAAGAGGCGGCCTTTGTGATGGGCACCGGGCTCCACACACTCGGGGATACCTTCAGCGTGTATGGATTCACCGGAAACGGACGCGAAAACTGCACCTTCTATAACTTCAAGGACTTCGACGAGACATGGGATGAGGATGCCATAGAGAAACTGTTAAGTGCAATCCCCGGATCCGCCACGCGCATAGGCGCCGCATTGCGCCATGCGGGATGGAAATTATCCGACCGGGGCGAAAAAACAAAACTGCTGCTTCTGATAACGGACGGAAAACCCTGCGATCAGGGATACGACACGGAATCACAGTACGCCCAGCATGATATTCGAAAAGCCTGCCAGGAGAACCGCAAACACAATATACACACCTTCTGCGTCTCCACAACCGAAAATACACCGGCCGATATGGAACTGATGTTCCCCCGGGGCCGGTACCTCATTCTGGATGATATCCGAAAACTCCCGCGCGTCCTCTCCCGCCTCTATCTCCGCCTGACCCAATGATATCAGCACGAAGGAAATTGACCCGCCATTTCACGAATCATCACCCGGGGTATAACCCGCATATTTCATGAATTCCGAAGTGATATTCCTATACCCCATGTCTGACTCTGGCCTTA
>JBKHGK010000177.1:0-4536 GCA_046539705.1 Candidatus Brocadiia bacterium
ACGCTTCACTCATTCCCCGACAATTTCTCCAGCAACTCACTGTCCGTCAGGCTTGTGCACAGTGGGGTAACGGACACATTTCCTTCTTCTATGACGGCCACATCCGAGCTGGACTGAATCCGATATTCCCGATCAGACGGCATGTTGAGATGAAACTCATCGCCCTCCTCCCCGTCCGTTCTCAGATATTCCTCCGGAAAAGCCCGGGGCCGATGATATGTGAAGACCATTTTCGGCACATCCTTCCCCACATCGGGGAGGTTCACGTTATATGCTTTACCCCGGGGGGCATCACTCAGCACGGCCTCCAGCGCCTCGCGGGCACACCGTGCGGTTGCCGGCGATTGCGCCAGTTTCGCCGAAGGGCATGAGACTGCCAGAGAGGTTATCCCGTAAATGGCCCCCTCGACAGCGGCCGCCACCGTGCCACTGTAAAACACGTTGCAACCCAGATTCAGGCCGGCATTGATCCCGCTCACGATGAGATCGGGGGGCTTCCGGAACACGTGATGCAGGCCGAACTTGACACAGTCAGCGGGCATTCCATCCACCGCGTATACATCCTGATTCTGCTGTTGGACGGACAGGGCGGAGCGGTAGGTGATACCGTGCCCCACCCCGCTCTGTTCGGTGAGTGGCGCAATAACCGTGACCTGCCCCATCATCTGTAACTGTTTTTCCAGAGACCTGAGTCCTCCGGCCTCCACGCCGTCGTCGTTGGTGAGCAGGATCCGCATCGGGTCCTCGGCCGTTGTTGACGAAACAATTCTCACGTGTTTACAGTTTGCCTGACGGGCAGATCAGGCCAGCCAGCGGGGCCCTTTCTCCTGTGCAGCTCCTCTGTTCAGCAGGCAGTCTTCACAAATCCGATCGACCCGGGTAAAACCGGCACCGGTCAGGACAACACGTGCATGGCCTTCTGTGAGTCGGAGACCCGGAGCACGATAAGCCCGCCGGGTTTATCCGGTCCCACGGCACAGTAAGCATATTCGATATTGATATCGGCCTCGCTGAGCTGGTCGGCCAGATCTCCGAGCGCTCCGATTCGGTTCTCCAGTTCCACCAGCAGGACCTCATTTTCCACCACGATGGCGCCGGCTTCTTCCAGCAAATGCGTGGCGTCATCGGGATTATCCACCACCAGCCGAACCACGGCGTAATCGGCCGTGTCTCCCACGCTCAGTGCCATGATATTAATCTCCTGCGCACTGAGCTGGTCGCACATGTTGCCCAGTGTCCCGGGTTTATTTTCCAGAAATACCGATATCTGCTTTGCCAGCCGCATAACAGTCTCCCATAAAAAGTAAAAATTTGAACAGACGACAGTAGTACCTGCGGGCGGACGGACGTCAATAGCCGGAGCCGGAGAGTATATGATCGCCGTTTCAACCGGCGCGATGATCCTCGAGGATCTCGGTGAGATCCTCGACTAATTGGTTCTCCTCCGATTCATCGAATTCAAGGATATCCCGAAGCGCCTCGCCGATGTGGGGGATATAGTTTTCGATATATCGGCGCTTTCTCTTTTCCTCCTTGCGTCGGTGCCGTTTGTTCAGAAACACTCTCAGTTTCCGGGCGCACTGCTGGACCGCCAGCGTTACTTCCTTCTCAATCTCCGGATAGGAGGCGATGGCTTCTTTGCTTTCACTGGTGAACGGCACCCAGGGACTGGCTATATGCACAAGAGCCATCATGGGCGCCACGGGCATAGAGCCGGTGGGCTGGTCGACTTTGTACTGGCGCCAGTTCATTTCGCGACATGCCTGTGTCACCACACAGGCTCCGCTGCGGTAAAGAAGCGGCACGCGGTTGGCAAACCGCATCAGCCGGGCCGATTTATCCTTCTCAAGTTCTCCGCCGTAGGCTATGCCCACTTCCACCAGAAAGGGTATACCCCGGTACACCGACGGTTTCCGGGTCACCGTTTCCACAAAATCCACGTCCAGAATATTGGTCAGCCCTGCCTTGATCTGCTCCTCCCCGATCGGAGCTATACAGTCCATTGGGGGATTGCGCAGTTTTGTGTTCCGGATAGTCTCCAGAAGATTCTCCGCCTCCTGGCGGGCGATACGCTTGGGTCGTGCATTCTCGTAGAGACCGGCATTTTCACATATCTTGAGCGCCCGGGCCTTGCTGACCTGCGAGAAGTCATTCTGCAGACACCCCTTCAGGGTTCGGGCATTGGTATCCTGGAGGATCTGGATGAGAGTTCCGAGCTCGATCCCGTGCGGGTGGGGTTTTATGGCCCTCGGTTCGTCCGGAAGCTGTTCTGTAGCACGCTCATACGCAATCTCGCGGCCGTCAGGATCCGAGTAATAAAGCGAAACATGCGGATTGGCCATGGCGGTCTGCCGCAGATACTGGTCGACGCTCCATTTGCCCCGCTGATAATGCCCCTCAAGGTGTATCTTGACCGAAGTGCCCACATGCCCGTTCCATTGAACTTTATCCTCTTTGGATATCTTCGGTTCATTCGTCTTTGTATTCAACACCACCTCGAAATAATCCGCCTCGCCCTCTTCCTCGGTTTTACTCATGATCACGATGGGCTTTCCGGTGGTGAGCTGCCCGTACATCCCCGCAGCGCTGATTCCGATCCCCTGTTGCCCGCGGCTCATTTTGAGGCGGTGGAATTTGCTCCCGTACAGAAGCTTGCCAAATATTTTCCCGACCTGTTCCTTCACAATCCCCGGGCCGTTATCCTCCACGGTCACGCAGAAACGGTCCTCTTTTTCATCGATATTCTTGATATCCACCTGAACCGTCGGCAGAACACCGGCCTCCTCGCAGGCATCCAGGGAGTTATCGACCGCCTCTTTCACCGTGGTCAGCAGAGCTCGCTTCGGGTTGTCGAACCCCAGAAGGTGCCGGTTTTTGCTGAAAAACTCGCTGACACTTATCTCGCGCTGTTCTTTTGCCATGTCAGCGGCCGACAGGCCCTGACGACCACTGCTTGAAGATTTCTTCGCCATATTATCTGGATCCTCCGTTCGTCAAATGGGCGATCTGACCGGTTCAAACGAACCAGTATTTATGTCTGTGAATATCCCTAAATCATCCTAACAGGGTCGCTTTTCCCCTCCATCAAACAGGCCCTGCTTCAGCAAACCTCCGTCTGATTGCGACAACTGACTGCTAACACAGTAGCGGAAATGGAGGGGTGTTTTCAATTCTCAGCGCTCATACATGGAATTCACGCCACGGATTGTTCACGGGGGACTGGTGGCGCGCCACCAAATTACCCGCCCCGACGGGGCGGTTGAGGGGTGAGCCAGAAATATCATCCTCCCCTGCAGCTCCTCACACCTGCGTCACCGGCCGAATCGCCCGGCTCGTTGTTATGGGTGGAGCTGAACACCCCACCGGCATCCTCGCGGGAGAGCGTCTGCTCCGGTGCCGTCGGCAAAGCCCCCCCTCCGTGCAACGCCCGACCAGATCGCAGCTGATAAGGTCAACAGTAGCCGGCCAGTTGCGCGGTTTGGCCGATATCCGTCATACTGAGCGGCGATAGAGAAAACTCGAGAACCACCCGCATCGGGAGAATTAACCATGTCATTTTTGAGCTGCGACTGGGGAAGCACCTCCTTCAGACTCCGACTCATTGCCAACGGGGAGATAGTTGAGGAAAGAACGCGCAACGCCGGTGCCACAACAATCACCGCCGACCTGCAGCCGGAAACCCCTGAATCCCGTCGGCAGGCCTTTTCCACCGTCCTCAAATCCGAGATTTCCAAACTGCAGTCATCAACACAAGCGCGCCTGCCGGATGTCCCCATAGTGATCTCCGGGATGGCCACCTCGGCCCATGGGTGGAAAGAACTGCCCTATGCCGGGACCCCGCTCGGACTGGACGGATCGGACCTGATTTCGTCCCAGGAGACTTTTCACGACGAACAGGACAACCGGCACCCCCTGTTTCTCATATCCGGCGTCCGGACGAAGGACGACGTCATGCGGGGCGAAGAGTGTGAGATTATCGGGTTGATGAATGCGGACAGATGGCGGCACTATACCTCGTCCTGTCGGATAGTGATGCCGGGAACCCATTCCAAACACGTCAGGATTCGCGATAATTGTCTCACGGGTTTTTGCACGTACATGACGGGAGAACTTTTTGACCTTCTCTCCCGTCGGAGCGTGCTTGCAAAGACGGTGGATACCGACGGCTCGGAAGTGGTGGCGGATGAAGCATTTCGTGACGGTGTTAGCAGGTCCGCAACCGCGGGGCTGGTCACCAGCCTGTTCCGCACGAGAACCAATGGATTATTCAACCGCCTGTCACCCGACCAAAACGCAAACTTTTTGAGCGGACTGCTGATTGGCGAGGAATTGAAACACTTACATGAGGCCGCCGACACGGAGACCGTTTTGCTCTGCGCACCACAGCCGTTGAGCAGTCTCTATGAGACCGCCGCGGACGAACTGGATGTGCCCTCCCTCCATATTGTCCCGCCCTCACAGGTCAGAACTTTATCGGTCCGCGGACATAGAAGCTTTCTTAACTCCGTGGGGAGAGAAGAATAAACTGAACAGCCC
>JBKHGK010000178.1:0-4534 GCA_046539705.1 Candidatus Brocadiia bacterium
CATAGACATCTCATTGGTTTTCACAACCGGAACATACTTAATTCGCCCCGCTTAGCCCGCTCAATCTTTTCCTCCCGTCACACAAGGTGACGGGGGGCGTGGGACACTTATCGCAGACCGCCTGGGATCTCAATTGTCCGCTTCGCGGGCTCAAGAAAACAAAAACCAGAACGTACTCATTTTCTGCCGCTTAGTTCAGCCCCGACAGGGGGGACATTTTTCAAGCTCGACTGCTCTGCAAATGTGAATAGGAGCCAGAATAAGCAAAGCTTGATGTTTGTGAAATATGCGGATTAGCGACCCCGGTCCATTGAACTATGATCCTGTAATCCTAATCTATACCTGGAGAGATTTACCGATGGATATTAGCGTATTCGAGGCCATGATGTTGGTGTGTTTCGGTGGGGCCTGGCCGTTTTCCATCTATGAGTCATGGCACTCGCAATCCAATGAGGGGAAAAGCGTCGTGTTCCTGGTGGTCATCTTCACCGGTTATGTATGTGGAGTGGTTCACAAGATCAATCATGACTGGGATCCGGTGGTCCTGCTGTACACCCTTAATGGCCTGATGGTGCTCACCGATATCGTGCTTTACTGGCGAAATTCGAGGCCGGGCAGATCCGAAGAGGTGTGCACCGATAACCGATCACCAATAACCGATCACCGATAACCGATACCGCCCCGTTGAGGCGGGCTAAAATCGGATGGGTCCTGTGCGAGACCCCGTGGTTTTCGCGGAATGGTTTCCGTGGGGCAGAATCACTCCAGGACATCTCTTTGATATCCCCGGGTTAGGCTTGACACCATGGAGGGTTTCTGTGACAATAAGAATCCTTTTGGCCTGGTGGTTGGACGTGTCGAGTTGCTTCCCGTCAGAGTGGTCGGTTCAGGCCGTTTAAGTCTTCCTCATCCGATTTTCTTACCGTGACGTCGGGTGGTGGGCGGGAAACGCTGGAAACGCAGAACAGCCATCAGGGGGAGCGGACGTTTTCCCACCTAACTTTTCCTCAGAAGAGGTATATTATGGCTCAGGACATGCTTCAGATACGCTGGCACGGACGGGGAGGCCAGGGTGCCAAGACCGCTGCCGGGATGGTCGCTCAGGTTGCCGTCACGGCCGGGCACAATGCACAGTCTGCGCCTGAATACGGTGCAGAGCGGGAAGGGGCCCCCATCAAGGCCTACACACGCATTAGCGAGGACCCCATCAGGGTTCACGACGCCATTTACAATCCGGGTGTGGTGATTGTGCTGGATGAGACCCTGCTGGATTCGGAGGACGTGGAGAGCGGCCTCCTGGATGACGGTATACTGCTGGTCAACACGGCGAGATCGCCGGAGGAGGTCCGCGATCAGCTCGATCTGGCCGGTCGCGCCATCTATACCATTGATGCCACGGGTATTGCCCTGGAGGAGATCGGACGCCCGATACCGAATACTGTTATGATCGGTGCGTTGCTCGGTGTGACCAATGCCGTTCCGCTGGAGGAGGTTGAGAAGAGCATCAGGAAGAAATTCGAAGGCAAATTAAGCGAAGGCATGCTCCAGGGCAACATCGACGCCGCTGAGAGAGCCTACGAGGAGGTGCAGGGCGAATGAGCAAAAAGAAACTTATGGATAAGGACGAGATGATACCGGGAGGCGTGGCCGAAGCCGGTTCCATGGAAAATCTTTACACCGGCTCGTGGCGGACATATGCGCCTCTGACCGATTTTGATAAGTGCACCGACTGCCATCTGTGCTGGATCTTCTGCCCCGATAGCGCGGTGGTGGTGAAAGATGGTAAGAAAATCGGCACTGATTTCCAGTACTGCAAAGGCTGCGGAATCTGTGCCCAACAGTGTCCGGTGGACTGTATTGAGATGAAGCTCGACAGCGATCTTACCGATGAGGAACGCGAGGCGGAAAAGCCCCAGGATCGTGGCTGAGCGGATAATATGAATTGATAAAAGAAAGGACGGGAACCAATGGCGGAACGACTTGCTTTGACGGGGAATGATTCGGCGGCGTACGCTCTGCGTCAGGTCAATCCTGATGTGGTAGCCGCTTACCCGATAACCCCCCAGACGGAGATGATGCATAAGTTCGCCGACTACGTGGCGGACGGTGAGGTTGATACCGAGTTTGTGCGGGTTGAGAGTGAACACAGCGCGCAGAGCGCGGTCGTCGGTGCCTCCCTGGCCGGTGCCCGGACGTGCACCGCCACCAGTTCGGCCGGGCTGGCGCTGATGTGGGAAATTCTGTTTGTCGCCTCCAGCTGCCGGTGTCCGATCGTTATGCCGGTGGTCAACAGGGCTCTGAGTGCGCCCATCAATATTCACTGTGATCACAGCGATTCGATGGGGGCGCGTGACAGCGGGTGGATCCAGCTATATGCTGAGAACTGCCAGCAGGCCTATGACAACCTCCTGCAGGCCGTCCGCATCGCTGAACATCCCGACGTCAAGCTGCCGGTGATGGTGGCTCTTGACGGTTTTATCCTGAGTCATACGCTCGAGGGTCTGGAAGTCAATGATGATGGGGCTGCACGGGATTTCCTCGGCGAATATGAGCCTGAACGGACTCTGCTGGACGTGGATGAGCCCAACACGTTCGGTGCGTTCGCGCTGCAAAATTATTACTACGAATTCAAAAAACAGCAGCAGGACGCCATGCATAACGCTCTGGAAGTTGTTCCAGAGGTCGGGGAGGAATACGGGGAACTGACCGGCCGATCGTATGGTCTGCTGGATGCCTATCGGTGCGAGGATGCGGACGTCGTTCTCGTCGGGCTCGGCAGCACCATCGGAACCGCAAAAGAGGCGGCGGATCAGCTGCGTGAGGAAGAGGGACTCAAGGCGGGCGTCCTGCACGTACGGTGTTTCCGGCCATTCCCGGCGGAACAGATCTGCAATGTCCTGGACAACGCCAGCGCCGTAGGAGTTATGGATCGGGCGCTGTCCTTCGGTATGGGCGGTCCCCTGTTCAATGAAGTGCGTTCCGCACGATACGGAGAATCCTCTCCAATGGTGAACTTCGTCTACGGCCTTGGCGGACGTGATCTGCCCCTTGCTCAGGTCAAGGATATGTTCCGCGACCTCGCTGAGGTTGAGGAGTCCGGAGAGATGAAACCCGACGTCCGTTATGTAGGCGTTCGCGAGTAGCGCAACCGCCCGGCTCGGGCGGCGCGTCCGGCCGAGACCGGATAGAAAAGAATTGAACCTATCGGGAGATAAATATGCCCACGACAAACCTGAAAGAACTCGGAGAACAGCCTGAACTGCTCAGTGGTGGACACGCGGCCTGCCCGGGCTGCGCGGGCCCCATCATTCTGCGCCAGGCCATGCTTGCCGCCCAACAGGACGGAAGAAAGGTGGTCAGCAGTATCGCCACTGGTTGTATGGAGGTTACCACGACCGTTTATCCCAATTCGGCGTGGCGTGTCCCTATCGTTCACAGCGCCTTTGAGAATTCCGCGGCGACAATAAGCGGTGCCGAAGCCGCCTATCGTTCCCTCAAACGACAGGGAAAACTGGACGAGGATATTGCGTTTATAGCGTATGGCGGGGATGGCGGATCCTACGATATTGGCCTGCAGTCACTGTCCGGCGCCCTGGAACGCGGCCATAACTTCACCTACATCTGCTATGACAACGAAGCCTACATGAACACGGGCATACAGCGGAGCGGCGGAACTCCTAAAGGGGCGTCCACCACAACGGCCCCCGCCGGCAAAGAATCCGCCGGGAAGGCCGAGCGCAAGAAGGATCTCACGGCGATTGCCGCCGCCCATGATATCCCTTACGCCGCTCAAGCCTCCCCCCACCGGGCCCGGGACTTTATGAAAAAAGTACAGAAAGCCGTGGCCACCGAAGGCCCCTCTTTCATCCTGGCGATCAGTCCGTGTCCGCGGGGATGGCGGCATGAGCCCGACGTGAGCATGGAACTGTGCCAGCTGGCCGCCGATACATGCATCTGGCCGATCTATGAGATCGAAGAGGGTAAACTGACCATCAATTACAAGCCAAGGGAAGGCAAAAAGAAACCCGTTCGCGAATGGCTTGAAAGTCAGGGCCGGTTCAAACATCTGTTCGAGCCCAAAAACGAGCATCTGGTCGATGAGATACAGCAGGATGTGGATGAAAAATGGCAGGATCTGCTGTATCGGGAAAAATGCGACGCAGAACGTGAAGAGGAAGGCGAATAGATCCACGCGTCGACGGACCGGCGTATGCTGAATAGGGCCAAGGCAGAGTCCTCCCGGGCTCTGCCTCCTTTTTGTGCCCCTGCCACGTGATGGGCCTCAAGACCATCGGTTCAAGAAAGGAACCAAGAATGAGAAAAGTAGTGCTCGGTAAGACGGGACTTGAAATATCTGCAGTCGGCTTTGGGGGCATACCAATCCAGAGGCTTTCTGAAACCGAGGCAGAGGATCTGTTGAACCGGACTCTTGATCTCGGTGTCAACTTCATCGACACAGCCACCGGCTACGGGGACAGTCAGAAGAAGATCGGACGGGTCATGCAGGATCGCCGGGAGGAAGCCGTCCTGGCAA
>JBKHGK010000179.1:0-4525 GCA_046539705.1 Candidatus Brocadiia bacterium
TTTGACACGATCGTCTGTATGTGAGAATATGCGCGGCTCAGTCGGGACCCGTCGTTGCGTTTTCCCCGACACGTTGACGATCAGATGTGTTTCATCACCCTCATACATTGAGCATGGGAGCATAAGATGTCGATCAAGGTAGCAGTGATAGGTGCGGGAAGTATTGGTTTCACCCGCAAATTGATGCAGGACCTGCTGGCGGTTCCTGAACTCCGGGACACCACCTTTGCCTTCACCGATATAAGCGAACGCAATCTGTCGATGGTCACTCAGCTGGCGGAACGGGATATCGAGGCCAACGACCTGCCCGCCGAGCTGATCTCCACCACCGACCGGCGGGAGGCGTTGACCGACGCGGATTACGTGATCAATGTGGTGCGCATCGGCGGGCTGGAAGCGTTCCGCACCGATGTGGAAATCCCCCTGAAATACGGCGTCGACCAGTGTGTGGGCGATACGTTATGTGCGGGGGGCATTATGTACGGTCAGCGTAACATACCGGCCATACTGGACTTCTGTCGCGATATACGCGAGGTGGCCGCCGACGATTGTCTGTTCCTCAACCACGCCAACCCCAACGCCATGAACACCTGGGCAGCCAATCAATACGGTGAGGTGCCCACCATCGGCCTGTGTCACGGGGTGGAAGGCGGGCACCGCCAGATCTGCCAGGTCATCGAACATTTGATCAACGACGGACGGGACGAGGAGGATCCGGATTACGTGGAGGTTGGCCTGGATGAGGTCGATATCATCTGTGCCGGCATCAACCACCAGACCTGGTATATACAGGTTCTTTACGACGGCCGGGACTGGACCGACCGGCTACTGGAAGGGTTTGAGTCGCACCCGGTGTTCAGCGAGACCGAGAAGGTGCGCATCGACCTGCTCCGGCGGTTCGGCTACTACACCACGGAGTCCAACGGTCATGTCTCGGAGTATGTGCCCTGGTACCGGAAGCGCGAGGATGAAATCCGGGAGTGGATCGATATGTCCTCGTGGATCAACGGAGAGACCGGCGGCTATCTGCGCAAGTGCACCGAGGGGCGCAACTGGTTCGAGACCGATTTCCCCAACTGGCTTGAGGAGGATCCCCCCGAGATAAGCCCCGAGAACCGCGGACATGAGCATACGAGCTATATCATCGAATCCCTGGAGACCGGCCGTACATACCGGGGCCACTTCAACGTGGTGAACGACGGCTGCATTACCAATCTGCCCGACGATGCGGTGGTGGAGGTGCCGGGTTATGTGGACCGCAACGGTGTAGGCATACCACAGGTCGGGGATCTGCCAATGGGGTGCGCGGCGGTCTGCCAGGCCTCGATTGATGTCCAGCGGCTCTCCGTGGAGGCGGCGGTGAACGGAGAACGCGAACAGCTCGTGCAGGCGATGATGATGGATCCGCTCACCGGGGCCGTATGCAACCCGCCCGAAATTGACCAGATGGTGGACGAGATGCTGGTGGCCGGAGAAAAGTGGCTCCCGCAGTACGAGGAGGACATCGAGAGGGCCAAACGACGCCTCGACGAGGGGGATCTGATACCCACCCGGGACGGCTATGAGGGCGCTGCGCGGAAGAAGACCAAAAGCGTCGAGGAGATGCAGGAGGACGCCGAACAGGCCCGGGAGAGCGCCGCCGCTGCCGATAAAGCCGCCGCCGATCGGGAGAAGCAGGCGGAGGAGGCCAGGAAACAATCGGACTGAACAGCGACGCACGGCCGGATGGATTGTGAGAGAAGTTGAATTCAACCTCGGATTCTGTGCTACGGAGAGACCATGCCCGAGACCACAAGCTGGTTCCAGAACGCACGCTACGGATTGTTTATCCACTACGGCCTCTATTCGCTGCTGGGCCGGGGGGAATGGGTGATGAACAAGGAGCAGATACCGCCCGGGGAATACGCGAAGCTGGCCGAGGAGTTCACAGCGGGGAACTTTGATGTGGACCGACTTCTCCACCGCGCCAGTGAGTGGGGGATGCGCTATGCGGTGCTGACCTGCAAACACCACGACGGGTTCTGTCTGTACGACAGCGAGCTGACGGATTTCACGGCCCCTCAGACGTCCTGCGGGCGGGATCTGGTGGCCGAGTTTGTCAACGCCTGCCGGCGTCACGGCCTGAAGGTGGGCCTCTACCACAGCCTGAATGACTGGAGCGCCCGGCCCAATGCGGGCGATGCCCTGGACAACCCGGACGAGTGTTACCAGCCCTTCATCGACTATGTTCACGGGCAGATACGCGAGATTATGAGCCGCTACGGGACGATCGACATCATGTGGTATGACGGATGGTGGCCATTCGGGGCGGAGGGCTGGCAGGCGGAGAAACTGAATGCCATGGTCAGAGATCTCCAGCCTCACATCCTGCTGAATGACCGCACCGGACTGGAGGGGGATTTCCGCACGCCGGAACAGCATATTTCCCCGGACGAGGGCATGTGGGAGGCCTGCATGACCCTGAACGATAACTGGGGCTACCACCGCGGCGATACGAACTGGAAATCCCCGCGCGAGGTGGCTGAAATGCTGCGCAAAGCGGCTGCCGGTGCCGGGAACCTGCTCCTGAACGTGGGACCAAGGGGTGATGGCACCCTCCCCGAGCCTTCCGTGGCCATACTGGATAAAGTGGGAGAATGGCTGGAGGATAATGGAGAGGCCATCTTTGATTCCGACAGGTTCCAGTTCCAGACCGGCACGGGGGACACGGGCCGAGCCGACTGGACGCATCACGGGAACTTCTCCGCCCGGGGGGATAACTTCTACCTCCACATCCGTTCATGGCCAGGTGAAACGCTCGTGCTGAGTGGTCTCAGGTGTACGGTTGAAGAAGTCACCAGGCTTGATACCGGCGAGACCTTCCCCTTTCAGCAGAAGGATGGCCGGCTGACGGTGAAGGATCTGCCGGAACAGATCGAGGCCGACATGCCCGTGGTCATGCGGTTCAGAACGGAGGACGAACCCCGCCTCTATAAATGCGGTGGCCTCCAGGTGCCGGAGGTGAAACACTGCCGGTATGATCCGGTTTGATCGGGATAGTTCCAAACGCTTTGACGCCAATATGGAGTGGCTAACATGCCTGACACACCGAATATAGTTTATATCCTTGCCGATGATGAGGGCTATGGCGACGTTGGATGTTACAATCCAAACTGCAAAGCCCCGACCCCCGTCCTGGATCGCATGGCGGAAGAGGGGATGCGATTTACCGACTCCCACACCAGCTCGGCGGTCTGCACGCCCACACGCTACAGCGTGCTTACGGGCCGTTATAACTGGAGGAGCCGCCTGAGGGCCGGCGTGCTGACCGGGGAAAGCCCGGCTCTGCTGGAGGATGATCGCGAAACCGTCGCCTCGCTGCTGCACAAGAACGGATACAGGACGGCCTGTGTGGGTAAATGGCATCTGGGATTGGGCTGGCACACCGAGGACGACACGGAACTCTCAATCGAGGACCAGGACTGGGATGGCGATGTGCTCCGGCGGCTTGATTATACCCGTCCGGTGACCGATGGCCCCAACGATCACGGTTTCGACTATTCGTTCATCATTCCGAGTTCGCTGGATATTCCGCCCTACGTCTATCTGGAGAACGGCAAATGCACGGGTATCCCGAGCGAGGAGAGCAAAATCGGGGTTGATACCCCCTATCTGATGCGTCGCGGGATGGCCGTGCCGGGTATGCAGGCCGAGGACGTCTTGCCGACCTTCCGGCAGAAGGCCGTCGAGACCATCAGTGACTGGTGCGATAGCGGCGATGATCCGTTTTTCCTCTACCTGCCGCTCTCCGCCCCGCACACGCCGATCGTGCCGACCGAAGAATACCGTGGCACCACCGAGATAGGCCTCTACGGGGACTTCGTCACGCAGATCGACGCTCTTGTTGGTGAGGTGCTCGGGTGCCTGGAGGAGAACGGATGTGCGGATGATACCCTTGTCATCTTCACCTCCGACAACGGAGCGTCACCCGCGGCGAAACTGGATGAGCTGAAGGAGATGGGCCATGATCCCAATGCTCCGTGGCGGGGGACGAAGGCTGATATTTACGAGGGTGGTCATCGCACACCCTTCATCGCCCGCTGGCCCGGGGTCATAGAGCCCGGCAGCGTCTGCAACCATACGGTATGCACAACGGACCTCATGGCCACGGTTGCCTCCGTACTGGGCGAGCAGCTTCCGGAGGATGCCGGCGAGGACAGTTACGATATGACACCGCTTCTGCGGGGCGAGGATGTGGGCGAGAATTTCCGCGAGGCCACCGTTCATCACTCGGTCAGCGGCCACTTCGCCATCCGAAAGGGGAAATGGAAGCTGCTTGAAGCGCGCGGGTCCGGCGGATGGAGCTACCCGACCGAGGAGGAGGCGGAGGAGCTGGGACTGCCCGAATATCAGCTCTATGACATGGAGAAGGACCCCGGTGAGACCACCAACCTGGCCCGGGCCCTGCCGGAAAAGGTGGACGAGCTACGCCGGCTGCTGGACAGATATCGCAATCAGCCCCGCAGCGTGCCGAAGGAGTGAAGAC
>JBKHGK010000180.1:0-4478 GCA_046539705.1 Candidatus Brocadiia bacterium
GCGGCCAGCATCCAGCAGGTGTCGCCCTACGGCGAAGAATCTGCTGAATAACGTGGTTCACAGCGTGTTTTTTCCGCTCGGTTTCTCTGTCAGGGCATCTGTGGCAGAACATCCGCAGTATGAGGATAAAAGACGAGTCCGCTGACAATTTTGGGGTAAAAATATGTGGATTTTTGTGGCAGGCGTTCTCCCCCGGATGCGACACGTTGTACCGTTTCCGGGGAGGCAGGAGGCAGCAGAAAACCCGCATTAAAATCGCCCCCGCGGACGCTTGTCACGACCTCTTGCCCGGAGTGATGGTAGTCAATCAAATCCGAGTTAACACTATCTTCGGGCGAGATATCAAGGATATCCGGGAGAATAACGTAATGGAGAAGGGCGACCGGTAGCTTCCACCATGAGTCGGCGTTCTCGGGGAAACGACTGCGGAGTGTGCCGATATTCGCGGGGGATAGCTCCACCAGTTCCCCATCCGGGAGAGCACATATGATCGTTGATTCCGGATTTTCGGACTGTAAATAATGTTGGTCGATGGTGTCGGCGCTGACGTTCTCTGCGGGGGAAACATTAAAGTTTCTGCTCAACACACGGGAGATTGTCTCTGTGGTCAGTGTGTTGCACCTGATGCGCCTGTGTGTGGGAAATATTTTAAGACCTCTGTTATAGACCGAAATACACAGGGAAGGGATATAGTCGAGCGGATCTTCTCCCCAGGCAAGGTCCTGAGAGCGGTTATCCTGTGCGAACTTAAAGGCGCTTTCAAAGCGATGATGGCCGTCGGCAATGACCATGGAACAATCCAGTACCTCTTCCCTCAGGGTGCTGATTTTTTCGGGATCGGTGATGTTCCAGAGGCGGTAGGATACACCATCATCATCGTCAAAGGAAAAAAGAGGGTTCGCGGTGCAGATGTCAGAGAGGAGAGAATCAACGGTTCCATCAGTGTCAGAGCAAGTCGTGATAATGGGGCTGAGTTTGGTCTGACAGCTTCGCATGAGCCGATATCTGTCGTCTTTGGGGGAAGACATGGTGTGTTCGTGAGGAAAGACGTTTTTGCTGCCCGGTTCCTCCAGCTGAAGCGCGGAAATGAAACCCCGGCGAATATATTGCTCATTACCATAGCGAAAACCCTGCTCCAGAACGTATATAGAGTGTTCATTGTCCCGGGAGAGGATTCCATCATCGGTCCACTTCTGGAGTGTCGCTGCTGCCTCCAGATATTTGCTTTTCGACCGACCATTGCGTGGGGATTTGCCCAGGGTCAGGCGCACGACGTTGTGAGGGTCTCGCGCCCGCAGGGCTTCTTCTTCGGTGGGGTCGATGACGTCGTATGGTGGAGCGACCACCGATTTCATGTCGGAAATACGGGACAAGTTGTATCGGAGGCCCCTGAAGGGACGTATAACGGTCATATCTTTTCTCCAGACTTATTGCTGTGAGGCTATTTTCACTCCAGTTATGCATACGGGGGGAAATAAATGGGAACCGACCCATTGACGGTCACTGCAGAGTGCTTCGATGTCGTTCAGCACATCATACACGTTGCCGGCAATCATTATATCCTTGAGTCTTCCTTTGACTGTTCCCTCCTGAACAAGGAGGCCGAGGGAGACATTAACGCTGAATTCACCCGCCAGAGTATTGCTCTGACCGGAACCGAGGGTCTGATCGACGATAAGTGCGGTATCGAGATCGTTGAGCAGATCCTGGTAATCCGTTTTACCTTCCCTGATGATCAGGTTGGAAAGGGAGGGGGAGGGTTGTTTGCTGAAAGAGCGGTAGCCATTGCCCGTGGGTGAGTCGTCAAGCAGGCCGGCGGTTTGAAGATCATTATAGTAAGCTTCGAGGACCCCGTCCCGGATCAGCGGTCGGCGGCAGGTGGGCAGCCCCTCGTCATCGGTTGTTGAACTGCCCGGGGCGAAATCAACGGACGGATCATCTATCAGGCTGATTCCGGGATCAATAACCTCTTCACCGATGCGGTTTTCCAGGACCGAGGATCCCTTCTGTACGATCTTTCCGTTGAGGGCAGTGGTAAGTGGGGAGAAGAGGATATTCGCTGATTTTGGCGTGAATATGACGGGCATGGTATTGGTTGGCAGGGGTACGACGGACCTCCCATCGCGCATTTTCTGAAGAGCCTTTTGCGTAATATCCGTGAGTTCGTCGAAACCGTTACGCCACGACTTATACTCGTAGGCCTGAAGGATTCCCTCGTCGGTGGTTTCCTGAATTTCCACGGACCCGGACATGAGGGTGGTGGTGGAGGTGTGGTTGAGCCCGGAGGTATTTATGATCTTCGTGGTGGTCCGGCGCGCCGTCAGATTGGATGAAAACAGGTATTCATCGGAGGACTGGCGGCTCATATTGAGGGCTGCTTTTCCCATATCAATCAATGAGCGGTGCGAGGTGTCGCCGGTGGCCGGATCCGACAGAGCGGTTGATGGCGCATCCTCTGGAGTGCCGGGAAACTGGAATCGGGCCTTATCACCGAACTCAGCGCTGTCCAGCGCCATCATGACGAATTGGTCGGGATTGCGAAGATCCGTGGTGGAGGCAAAACCCACGCGGCCGTCCTTTATGACCCGGAGGCCAACGCCGTTGAACTGTTTGGATTTGGCGTCTTTCAGCCGGTTGTTGTCGAATTTTACCGAGCGCGTCTGTCCTTTTTGCTGATAGACTTCGGCGGCGTCGGCTGAGCTGGAAGCGGCATCGAGTATTTTATGTATCTGCTCATTCATCGTATAACTTGCCCCGAATCCGAAAGATATGTCCTTGAGATTGTTGAGGGGAGAGCAATATTATCGGCCACCTATCACCACGTTCTGTATTCGGCAGTGTGGTCCACCATCGGCCACCCTCAGGGGTCCCTGGCCGCCTTTTCCGCAGCCACCCATTCCCCCGTGGATCCGGAAGTCATCTCCGACCGCGTCAATGTCCCGGAGGGTTTTGAAAACGTTTCCGGTAAGAACCACTTCACGAAGTTTTTCCGCCAGTTCGCCATCCCGAATGCGGTAGGCTTCCTCCGCGCTGAAGGTAAACATTTCCATATTGGTCTGTCCTCCCAGCATGCCCCGGGCATAGATGCCATCTTCCGTCTCCGCCACCATCTGCTCGAAGGGCGAATTGCCCGGCTCCATGTATGTGTTTGTCATGCGTACGATGGGGGGATGTCTGTATGAGATCGCGCGGGCATTTCCCGAGGGAGTCTCATTCATGCGTGCAGCCGTCTCCCTGTTGTGCAATCGTCCGGCGAGCACTCCATCCTCGATGAGCGGAGTGCGGGACGAAGGCACTCCTTCGTCGTCATAGGCCAGGAAACCGGCCTCCCCCTCCATCGATCCATCATCGGTGATGTTCAGTAAATCCCGCCCGAAACGGGTTCCCGGCTGCATGATTTCGCGCAGGCGGGGGTTTTCGTAGATATGATCCGCCTCGCTCAGATGCCCGAAGGCCTCATGCACAAAGACCCCACAGAGCTTGGGGTCCGCCACGACCGTATATCTCCCCGCCTCCACGGGCTCTGCATCCAGAAGGTCGGAGGCCCGTTTCTTGACTTCTTCACATTTCTCTTCCAGCCCCAGAATATTATCAAAACCCCGCAGGTCCCCCTCGGCCTCGTATGCGCGCTGCACGTTCTGTCCCTCCACCGCGATGGCCGCCAGCAGTATACCACAGAAGGAGTAGGTATGATCGAGATAGGTACCTTCGGAGGAGGCAAAGCAGCGACGATTTCGGGAATCCCTGTAGCGGACGGAGCTGCTCTTTATCCGTTTGCCTTTGAGCAGCCGCCGGTTGTAGCGATTGCAGATATCCTGTTTGTCGCTCAGGGGGATATCCGCAGGATCCTTTTCGGGGGAGGAACGGAAGACCTCCTGTCGTGGTTCGATTTCGGCGAGGGTTACCTCCCCTCCACCAACGGCTTCGGCCTGCTGGAGGGCAAGCTCGGCGAACTGCTCGATTCTGGAAAGGTCGTTGAACGTTGTGAATCCCCACCCGCCGTTCTGTAACACCCGCACGCAACCGCCGAGGCCGGTCCTTTTGCCGATATCCTCCAGCTCATGGCCGGAGTAAACGACAGAGGTGGTATCGGATTCGTGAACCCGTATTTCACAGTAGTCGGCAGGTAGAGACTGGCAGATGTTCCGCAGTTTATCTTTCACTCGCAGCATTCCCGAGATTTTTAGTTCACTTCCGCAGAAATATCCCCACAGGATAAGCTTGGACGGCTGTACCATCAGGGAAGTGTGACTCCGGCATCATCCGGGCCACATTCTACGAACGATACGTACGGCTGGCAGGGCCGGCAAAAAATCAACCCACATCACCCTCAGATATGGAGGGATTATAAGGAAAGTCCGCCTGCGCCGCAATAATGGGCACAATTATCCGCGCAATATGCCCTGTGGGCCTTTTCAGGGCCAGGCGGTCCTGCATAAATATCATAAGGTTTTGCGCGAGGAGCGATCTCATCAGTC
>JBKHGK010000181.1:0-4445 GCA_046539705.1 Candidatus Brocadiia bacterium
ACCGATCACGCCCTTTCTGGCGCTATGGCCAATAAGATTAGCAGGTACAGGGGGTTATCGCAAGTTGAAAGATGTTTATCGACCTTTTGCATGCACCCGCCGGTTTTTGAGCCCGCGAATCGGGGGGAGAGCCACAGCCCAGGCTAATCTTGCTTGTCCCCGAGCCCTCTCTCCGTCTACACTGATAGGTCCTTTCCACACACCAGATGATCTCCCTGGAGATACAACAGATGGACAATGCCAGAACGCTGTTCGCAGAAGCTCGCCAGTATATCCCCGGCGGCGTCAACTCGCCCGTCCGCGCCTTTGAGCCGGTTGGTGGCACGCCCCCATTTATAGAAAGGGCCGAGGGGTCGCGTGTGGTCGATTCGGAAGGGAACCGGTATATCGATTTTGTGGGGTCCTACGGACCTCTCATCCTGGGCCATGCTCCCGAGCCGGTGGTGGATAAGCTCCGGGCCGTTGCGGAGAACGGCACCAGCTTCGGGGCACCCACGAGACGCGAGACGGAGCTGGCGCGGGAAATCTGCGCCCGCGTCCCGGGAGCCGATAAGGTGCGGCTCGTCAACTCCGGCACCGAGGCCACCATGACCGCTCTGCGGGTTGCCCGGGGGGTTACAGGCCGGGATAGGGTGATCAAATTCGGCGGCTGCTATCACGGCCATTCGGATTCCTTCCTGGTTGAAGCCGGCTCGGGCGCGACGACCCTGGGTCGTCCCAACAGCCCCGGCGTCCCGGCAGGGGTGGTATCGGATACCCTTGTGGCGGAGTTCAACAACATCGACTCCGTCCGCGAGCAGGTCGGGCGCCACCAGGATGAGGTGGCCGCCGTCATCGTGGAACCCGTCTGTGGAAATTCCGGCGTCATTCCACCGGAAAATGATTTTCTCGCGGAACTGCGGGACGTCACTGCCGGCGCTGGAGCACTTTTGATCTTCGACGAGGTGATGACCGGCTTCCGCGTGGATTATCACAGCGCACAGGGCCTGTACGATGTCGAACCGGACCTGACCACTCTGGGCAAGGTGATCGGCGGCGGAATGCCCATCGGAGCGGTGGCCGGAAAAGAGGAGATCATGAACCACCTCGCACCGGCAGGGCCCGTCTATCAGGCCGGCACCCTCTCCGGTAATCCAGTGGCCGTGGCCGCGGGGCTGGCCACCCTCCGAGCACTGGGTGAGTCACAATACGAGTATCTGGACGATCTGGGACGGCGCCTTGAGACGGGCGTGAACGAGGTGTTGGAGACCGCGGATATCAACGGATTCTTCCAGCGCGTCGGGTCGATGTGCTGTCTTTTCTTCCACGAAGGACCGATATCCAGCGGTTCGGATGCTCGGGATTGCAACACGGAGCACTTCGCACAGTATTTCCGGCACATGCTTCAGTCCGGAATCTACCTCCCCCCCTCGCAGTTCGAAAGCTTCTTCCTCAGCACGGCCCATACGCCGGAAGACGTTGACCTGTACCTGAAGGCCTGTAGGGACGCACTCTCACGGCTGGACTGACCTTATACACTGAAGATCTCCGATCGACACAACGGGACAATCATGAATCAGAACGATTCTCTCACTTTTGCTGCCCTGATCACCACCGGTCCCATGCCGGAGAGAGATCAGATCCTGGAGGCGGCGGCCGTGCGGATGCGTGGAGATGAAGAAGTGGAGATGTTCGCCGGGCTTGCCTGCCCCGAGGAGCTGCCGCTGGCCGTGCAGAGGCTGACCGGACTTGACGAGGCACGGGTGAAGGACCGCCCCTCGCCCCGGAAAGTGGCCGCACAGCTGAGCGAGTTTTCGGGCACCGATACAGTCGTTACATACGGCGCCGCTGATTTCAGGCAATTCCTGTCCAATGCGTCGGCGCATCCCCCCGATGAGCTTTACGACGCGCAGAAACTCGCGCGGGTCGTCCGCCCGGATACGTCCGACTATCAGCTGGAGAGCCTGGCGGGGACCCTGGGCGTGGAGGGAGCCGAGATGCATCGGGCGCTGGATCTTGCCCGGCTCACCCGCAGGGTCTGGGACGCTCTGCTGGAGGAGCTGTATGAGATGCCCGGGCCGGTACTCGGTGCACTTCACCGCATAGCGGAGGCCTCGGCCAGCAACCTCACCCCCCTGCTGGCGGATGCACTCAACCGGAAGGAGGGTTTTGAACTCGGACGCCAGACGGGGAGCGGGCTCGATGAGGTGATGCCGGATCACACCGAGATTTTCAAAACCGCCCAGGAATACGAATCGCCCGAACCGACGGACGAGCCGCTGGATATGGATAAGATATGCGCCATGTTTCGGCCGGACGGGGCCATCGGCAGGCATCTGAACGGCTATGAGCAACGCGACGAACAGCTCGAGATGGTGGTGGAATGCTGCCAGGCCCTGAGCACACCCTACCATCTTATGTTCGAGGCCGGCACGGGCACCGGGAAATCCATGGCTTACCTGCTGCCGGCCATCGCCTGGGCACGACAGAACGAGGATAAGGTCATAGTCTCAACGAACACCAAAAATCTGCAGGAACAGCTCTACAATAAGGATCTGCCTTTCCTTGAGGAACTGCTGGGCGGACGGTTTGATGCCGCTCTGCTGAAGGGCCGGCGCAACTATCTGTGTGTCCGGCGGTTCATGTATCTGATGCAGCATTTCGAGAGGGAACTTGGCGGACCAGAACAGATGGAGGCAATGATGCCGCTCATCCCGTGGGTGGCGGATACGGAGGACGGTGACCTGGCCGGGTGCCGGGG
Organism: Candidatus Brocadiia bacterium; assembly: GCA_046539705.1. Taxonomy (GTDB): domain Bacteria; phylum Planctomycetota; class Brocadiia; order SM23-32; family SM23-32; genus CAZXYF01. The sequence goes on from JBKHGK010000181.1 coordinate 2,741, forward strand.
GCTGTTGCGTGACAGCAACGCCTACCCTCTGCTGCCCCGGGTGACGAGTTCGGGGGATGAATGCGCGGGTCGAGCCTGCCCCTACAGGAAATCCTGTTTCGTGTTCAGAGCCCGAACCATGGCTCAGCTGGCCGATCTGGTGGTGGTCAACCACTCCCTGCTGTTCTCCGAGATCGGCCTGGATACCCCCATACTGCCCGAACACCGCTGCCTGATCTTCGATGAAGCCCACAACGTGGAGGACATCGCCACCGATGCCATCGCCCGGGTTGCTGATAACCTCAGCTTCTATCGAGTGACCAACCGGCTGTGGCGGGCCCGACAGGACGGATCCGGCTCGGGAATGGTGGCCACGATTATGTCCATGGCCGATAAAAAACTGCCGGAGAAAGGCCCGCTCAGCCGTGATACCGTCAAATCCATGGCCAGAGGCGTGATAGAACAGGTGGACGCGGTTGTCGATACGACGCGCGAGTGCTTCCAGACCCTTGCCCGACCCTTCGAGCGGGTTCCGCACTACGAGGACAAAATCATGATGGAGGAGTGCAAACCGCCGGTCACGATGGACGGAGAGACGGGACAGGCGGCCGGGGCTCTGGACAAATGCGTCTCCCGGCTCGGGTCCAGTGTTGAGGACCTCGCGGAGTGTCTGGAACTGAATAAAGAGAAGATGGAGGAGGCGCAGCAGCTGGCCCGCGACCTGCGTGCTCAGGCCAATCGGCTGGAAGAGGCCATGGGAGATCTCAAGTTCTGCCTCAAACAGGAACGGGAGAAGTTCGTCTACTGGCTGGAACGCAGTGAAAGCGGCAACCGAACCTACTACTCCATGCACGCCGCACCTCTGGATATCGGTGAGTTTTTCAAGGACTATTTCTTCGAGGACAAACGGACGGTCATCATGACCTCCGCCACCATGCGGGTGGGCGGAAGTTTCGATTACATGCGCGAACGGCTGGGCGCGGAGGAGATGAAGGAGACCGAGCTGTGGTGCGCCGCAGTGGGCTCGCCGTTCAACTACCGGACACAAACTCTGATGGCGGTCCCCACGTTTCTCCCGGACGCCGGCGGGCGGCGAAGCGAGGACTACGACGAACAGCTGTCCGAACTGCTGATCGACCTCCTCCGCACCACCCGGGGCCGGGCACTGGTGCTGTTCACCTCCTACTCGTTGCTGAATGGCGTCTACGACGCCATAAAGCGGCCTCTGGAACGGGAAGGGGTTCCCGTGCTCGCTCAGGGGCGCGATGGCAGCCGCGGAACCATTACCTCGCTGTTCCGCGAAGTGACCGGGTCCGTGCTGCTCGGAACGCAGAGTTTCTGGGAGGGAGTGGACATATCGGGCGAGACGCTCAGCTGCCTGGTCCTTACCAAACTCCCCTTCCACGTGTTCACCGAACCGCTGGTGCGGGGACGGATCGAATATCTGCGGGCCCGGGGCATCAATCCGTTTGGCCATTATACTCTGCCCGAGGCGGTTATCACCTTCCGACAGGGATTCGGACGGCTCATCCGGCACAGGAATGATTCGGGCGTGGTGGTGGTGACCGATCGCCGGCTGGTAACCAAATCATACGGGCGTAACTTCCTGCGCGACATCCCGGCCGAACACACGGTGTTCAAACAGAAAAAACCGCTCATGGAGGCGGTGGGTCGGTTCCTCGGCCAACCACCGCTGTAGCCCGTATATTTCACGAGCCGTCAGTGC
>JBKHGK010000182.1:0-4437 GCA_046539705.1 Candidatus Brocadiia bacterium
GAGTAAACCTTTGACTGTTCTCATATCTGGCGCACTGACGACTCGTGAAATATACGGGGTAATGCGGGGCGGCGAATTCAGGCGCTGAGGCCCGCGCTCTGGCCCTTCTGCCCCGTTTGCCCGTCCTCCCCGGGCTGATTCTGTTTTGCAGCGGCCTCACGAGCCGCCTGTTCCCACGCGTCACGGAGCTTGCGCAGGATGTCCACGATCTCCCCGATCATCTCGGTATCGCATTCCAGGTTGGCCTTGCTGAGTTTGCGGAACATGAAGTTATACAGCCCGCGCAGATTCTGTGCCAGAGCTGGATCCGCCTCCGTGTTCAGCGAGTTGTTCAGCTCGCTGATGATCGCCTGGGCCCGGTTAATATACCGGCCTTTGGCCTCGTAATCCTTTTCCTCCAGCTTCTTCCTGGCCTTCTGCAGGAACTCAATCGCACCGTCATAGAGCATTACTATGAGTTTGCCCCTGTTCTGTGTGGAAATGGACGTCTCTTTGTATTCCTTCACTGCATCTTGCATGATTAATCCTCCTCAGGCCTGTTGCGAGAAAAGGTTTCCGGTCATCCCCCCCACGCCTTCCTGCTCATTCTTCAGCTCGCTGAGCCGGGATTCCAGACGAGCATATTTTTCCGTCAACCGTTCTTCCAGTTCCGTCATCCTATCCTGTTCGGTCTCAATCTGATCCTCCAGGTTGGAGAGCCGATCGCCGTAGCCCTCCTCGTGGTGGACCAGCATGCCATCGCGGCTGTCGAGTTGAGCCTCCAGCCTGTCGTCCATGGCGTTGGCAACTCCCTGCTGAACGCGAACCTCGGCGCTCTGCGTGCTTGACTCCCCATCCCACTCACTGGCAATCCAGAGAGCCTCCTCGGGGTTGTCGGACTGTCCTTTGATGTAATTGTCCTCGACCGTTGCCTCCCGCCACTCCTCCTCGTCGGTGAGTTTGATCCGGGCATCCGTCAGATCGCCCTCCGTGTCATAGTCGGCCTCAACGTCGTATTCGCCGGCCGTCGTCAGCGCGCTGCTCGCCTGGTAGAAGCGAAGATTTGAGTTGTCGGAGGCGCCGTCGAAGTTCTCCGACAGCAGCGATACCACCCCATCCGGATCGTCGGCAATGGCGGAGTCCAGCGCGGCATCGTCCACCTCCAGGGTGCCAAGCTGCTCCTCATCGGTTGCGTCACCGACGCTTTCTATACCGATCTGGCCCAGCAGCGAATAAGAATCTTCCGACCGATCAAAGCCGGGTGGGGGAGATGTGATCAGTTCCTGCAGATGCGTCTCAACCGCCCGGACGGCGGAGCTGCCCATAAGCTCCCCCCCCTCCTCTTCCTCCGTATCGTATCCCGTCGACTCGTTTATATATGTTCGCACGGCATTATACTGTTCGACGAACTCATGGACCTTCTCCTTTATGGCTTCGCTATCCTCGGAAATGCTGACGGAAACTTTTTCTCCGGGACTGGCCTCTTTCAGATCCAGAGTCACGCCGTCGAGGACATCGGAGATGGAGTTGTTCTCCCGCTCTATCCAGCCGTCCGATGGGTGGTTATCCAGCTTGATCTGCGCGTTCTGAGCGGTCTTGGTCTCGTCAAAGGAACTCCCGGCAAAATCAAAATCCCGCCCCTCCTCGAGCTGGGTCACGCCGGCATCCTCGGTATAGCTGGCCTCGAGCTCGGACTCGACCGTGATGACGTTGTTGGTGGTGTCAACATCACTGATGACCCGTTCTTCGGACCCTTCCCCGTCGGCGATCAGGATGTTTTTCCCGGCTTCGAACCCCGAGGCATCGGCCACTTCAATCTCCGTTGAGCCGCTCGTGGCCTCGCCGCTCGCACCGCTGCTGACCCCACGCGGAGTCACATACGCGCCGGCGTCCGCCGAGTAGCCGTCGCCAAGGGAGTCCTGGAGTGTAATTGAATCGGCGTTGACCGAGTCCACTACGTGATACTCGGGCCCGCTGTTCTCATCATTCACCATCACGGCCTGATGCTGCGTGAAATCGGCGGTGTCATCCACCTCCAGGGTGGAGGTTCCCTCGGCCGCATCCGCCGTCAGGTTGGCCCACTCCCCACCCAGTGTGGTGTCCGCATCATCGATCTGAATGTCATAGCTCTCACCGGTGTCATTTCCCCTCAGCACAAGGTGGTGGGAGCCGGAACCCCCGGAACCATCGTCCATTATCGAGGCGCTTATGCCCGGGTTGTCCGGATGGTTGTTGATCAGTTCCGTCAGCTCCTCCAGCGTGGTGCCGGGTTCCACCTGCATCGTGACGTCCGTCTCACCATAACTGTAGGCGAACTGCCGGGCATCATCGGTGTTGTTGACGACGGTGGTGGAATCCTCCAGACCCTCATGGGTCATCACCTCGTTATCGGCCAGCTGGTTGACCTCCACCGAATGCGTCCCCGGGGTTGCCTCCGCCCCCGCCGTCGCTTCCAGCACCGACGTATCGGAACTGTCGGCAAGCATGGAACTCATATCGGAGGGGGTTTTCATCTCGCCGGTGATTTTCTGTAGCTCGTCCAGCTCCCCCTTCAGTTCTCCCAGTGCGGAGAATTCCGTTTCCACGTTCTCCGCCCGTTCCTCCAGTGGTTCCACGTGCCGTTTTTTGTGGCTTTTCAGCTCATGCTGCACGATCTCCGACCAGTTTATTCCACTGCCGAGTCCGACACCTGAGAGGTTGAAGGAACTCATGGTTAATCCTTTCGGTCTCCGTGAAGAAATTTCGTGCCCTCGCCCGCTGCTGCCGATCAGTTATTGGGCCTGCGAGTCCCGGGCCACTCCGACACAACGCTCTATGCGGCTCATCGTGCTATCATGTCCTCTGTATACCAGCGCAATATCGATGCCATACAAAAAGAAGCCCCCGCGGTCGTGGACCGCAGGGGCGTGATACGGTTTACTGCTGGAGCAGTCCCATGGCCATTTCCGGCATGGTGTTGGCCTGAGACAACATCGAGGTGCCTGCCTGGGCCAGCACCTGGTTCCGCGTCATATCCGCCATCTCGGAGGCCACGTCCACGTCCGAGATCTGGGATTCGGCGGCCTGGATGTTCTCCCGCTGCGTGCTGGTGGCATCAACGGTATAGTCCAGACGGTTCATCATGGCACCGAAGTGGGCACGACCCTCGTCCTTCTTCTTTATGGCCGAGTCGATCTCCTCAAGGGCATCCTTGGCGCCCTCCTGGTCGCTTATGTCGAGCTCGTCATCCTCGGTGCCCGCTTTGACACCCAGCCCCTCGGCGGTCATGTTCTGGACGTCGACATCGTAGTTGTCGTCGCCGTCCTCCTTGCCCGGGCCAAAGTGGACCGTGATCGATCCGGCATCGTCAGGTATGTCCTCGCTGTCATCCCAGGTGGTATTATCCGCATCCCACTGGTAATCAGTGCCCTTGGAGTCAACCCAATCGCCGTCTTCGGCGCTGTGGACAACTTCCAGGTCATCCGAGCTAACACTCTGAATCTCCGTGGCCGAATCAAGATCACCAGACACCTGAACAATGTCCCCACTGTTCACATCATCGATCCCGGCACCGGAGCCAACTGCAACAAGCTGGTCTGCCTCTACTTCATCGCCGTCTTCTACACCGACTTCATTAAGGTTCTCTTCCAAGTAGCTGGCCCCTCCGGAGATCCCCGAGATTCCGTTGAAATCGGTGGTCTCGGCGATACGATCGATCTCCTCGCTCAGCTGCTTGAATTCGTCCTGCATGATATCACGCTGATCGTCATCATACGTGCCGGTGGCGGACTGTTCGGCCAGCTCCTTCATCCGCACGAGCTTGTTATCGACCACCTGTGCCGCACCGTCATAGGTCTGCAGCATCGATACGCCGTCGTTGGCGTTCCGCACACCCTGATCAAGTGCGCCAATCTCGGCACGCATATCCTCACGAATCGCCAGTCCCGCCGCGTCGTCGGAGGCGTCGTTGATGCGCAGGCCGGAGGACAGGGAGTTGACCGAACTGGACATTTTTTCATAGGTATCACCGAAATTCTTCTGTGCAACGTTCGACATTAAGTTGTTTCTGATGCTAAGACTCATACTGTGGTCTCCTTTCAAGAGAGTAAGTCGTTGAGCGAACGTTTACTGGTTTGCAATTGTGTCCACCGGCCGGTTTCCACTCTCACTACTACGTTATCGGGCCGAGCCGGAAAAACTTTAGCTATAACTTCGGCGATACCGGTGGATTCCTCCGCCCGGGCAACAGGCGGCCGTCCCCCTATCACCACCTCCATAAGCCCGTATATTTCACCGGTCGTCAGTGCCCCAGCTACGAGCACAGAGAAGGTCGCTCCCCCCGCGGCCGCGGGACAGCGCAACTGCAGGCCGTTGTCCCGCCGGGCCCAGCACCACCGGTTTGCCCCCGCAGCGCAAATTCCTCTCCCCTCGCCGTCTGTTGATTAGTGGCGCGCCTTCGTGCTATAATTCGGCCTTTTG
>JBKHGK010000183.1:0-4409 GCA_046539705.1 Candidatus Brocadiia bacterium
GTCGTAAGGGAGAGTAGTGTGATGCACGACGATTACAGGGCCTGGTTCCGGTGTTTTGCCGGCTGCGATGAACGATACGAACTTGACGAGATTATATATCGCTGTCGCCAGTGCGACAGTCTTCTGGAGGTAAAACATGACCTGGGTGTTCTCAAAGAGCGCAGTCCCCGGAACTGGAAGGAGCTTTTTGACCGGAGGTGGGGCGATGCCACGGGGCCTCTGGGATCGGGGGTATGGGGCAAGAGAGAGCTGGTCATGCCGCGGGTGGAGGAAGAAAACATTGTAACGCTTGCCGAGGGCAAGACACCGCTCCAGAAGGTGGCGGCGATGGGGGATGAGCTTGGAGTGGGGGAACTCCGGGTGAAACTCTGTGGGAATTCGCACACCGGATCTTTCAAGGACCTCGGGATGACGGTTCTGGTCAGCATGGTGCAACAGATGCGGGCCGAGGGTAAGGATGTGCCTGCGGTGGCATGTGCATCGACGGGAGACACGTCCGCGGCTCTGGCGGCGTACTGTGCAAAGGCTGGAATCCCGTGCGTGGTCTTTTTGCCTCACGGGAAAATCAGCCCCGCCCAGCTGGTGCAGCCTGTGGCCAACGGTGCGCTGACTCTTGCCCTGGACACGGATTTTGACGGTTGCATGGAACTGGTGCAGGAAGTGACCGAACGGGAAAACATCTATCTGGCCAATTCCATGAACAGTCTGAGGATAGAGGGACAGAAAACCGTCTCGATGGAGATAGTTCAACAACTTGACTGGGAGGTCCCGGACTGGGTGGTTATTCCCGGGGGGAACCTGGGCAACGTGAGTGCCCTGGGACTGGGCTTCCAGATGATGCGCGAACTTGGAATCATAGACACGGTTCCGCGCATATGCTGCGCACAGAGCGCCCGGGCCAATCCGCTCTATCAGAGCTATCTGGACGATTTTAGCAGTTTTGACCCCGTAGAGGCCAAAAAAACGATGGCCAGCGCCATCCAGATAGGAAACCCGGTCAGCGTGTGGAAAGCCATAAAAACGCTCAAGGAATTCAACGGGGTCGTCGAACAGGCCACCGAGGAGGAGCTGGCGGACGCCTGTGCGCATGCGGATCGTGATGGGCTTTTCACCTGCCCGCATACGGGAGTGGCGCTTGCAGCACTGACCAAACTCGCCGATAGGGGGCTGATCGGGGAGGAAGACAGGGTTGTGGTTATATCGACCGCGCACGGACTGAAATTCCCCCAGTTCAAAACTGATTACCACTGGAGTGATATGAGTGGGATAGCCAGCCGGTATGCCAATCCACCGGTGGAAGTCCCGGCAGACTTTGACGCCGTAATGGAACAAATTCGTTCACGGAAAGAGTAAGAACAATGCCTGAATTTTACGTATCGAAGGACGGTTGTGACCAGTGGTCGGGGCGATTGCCCGAACCGAATGCCGGCGGGGATGATGGGCCCCTGCGGACTCTGGAGGCCGCTCAGCGAGCCGTGCGGCAAGAAAAGAAGAACCTGAGCCGGCGGCGGGGTATTAAAGTCTACCTGCGGGGTGGAACATACCATCTCGACCGTCCGTTGAGATTCGCGGCGGAGGACTCAGGCTTTGGCCGGGATCCGGACAGCTGGCCAAAGTGGGCGAAAACATGGCCGGTCGTCTGGCAGGCCTATGAGGACGAGGACCCCGTGCTCAGCGGGGGACGCCCTATAGAGGGGCCCTGGGAGGAGGAAACGGTTAACGGGTGCCGGGCCTGGACGGTGGAGCTGCCCCGAGTGGAACGGGGAGAATGGAACTTCGCTCAACTGTGGGTCAATGGAGAACGGCGCCGACGGGCGCGCTTCCCCAAATCCGGAGTAAAACAGGTGCAGCGCGCCATCAATGCCGATTTTGATGGACACGGACATACCACCGAATCCTATAAGTTCGGCTACGATGAAGGTGACCTGAACGGGGACTGGTATAACCTGCAGGACGTGGAGCTTCATTTTTTCGGCTGGTGGCTCGATAAATGGGTGAAGATTAAAGAGGTCGATGAACAACGACGTATCGCCACTTTCGACAGAGACGCTCACCTTCGCATGGCCTGGGCGCCGGGGGATGGAATTGATTACGTGGTGGAGAACGTGTTTGAGGCGCTCACAGATCCGGGCGAATGGTATCTGGATCGCTCAAAAGGAAAACTGTATTATCTGCCGTATCCGCAGGAGGATATGGGTTCCGCGGAGATCGTTGCACCGGCCCGGTCAACTCTCCTTATTGTGGACGGGGCGGACAATATACGAATCGAGGGAATTACCTTTGCGCATAACGAGTGGAACCTCCCGCAGGATTTTGCCGGTGCAAAACAGGCGGCGATCCATGTGCCCGGGGCCGTGCAGATAAGGAATTCCGATGAATGTGTGTTCAGCAGCTGCCGCTTTGTCCATCTGGGTTCATACGGAGCTGAGGTGAAGGACAATACGGTGGAGGCCCGTTTTGAAGGCTGTACCTTTGATGATCTCGGAGCCGGAGGAGTAAAAATATGGCACGGATGCCGGCGGAATGCCGTTCTGAACTGTGAAATAGGCAACGGTGGACAGGTCTTCAGCAGCGCGGTGGGGGTGCTGATAGGCCAGTCCAGCGGCAACCGCGTCGAACACTGTCATATCCACGATCTCTATTACACGGGTATCTCAGTCGGATGGAACTGGGGGTATGACGAAAGTAACGGATATGGAAACATCATCGAGTGGAACCACATTCATGACATAGGGAAGGGGCTGCTCTCCGATATGGGCGGCATATACCTCCTGGGTCATGCCCCCGGTACGCGACTGAGATACAATGTTATTCACGATATAACGTGCAGGCGCTACGGCGGATGGTGCATCTACACCGATGAGGGGAGTACGGATGTGCTGATCGAATCCAATCTGTGCTATCGGGCCAACAAAAACGCATTCAATCAGCATTACGGACGGAACAACAGAGTCGTAAACAACATCCTGGCCCATGGCGACGACGCGGTAATCAGCTACGGCCGGCCCGAGGAGCACCTGGGCCTTGTTTTCGAGCAAAATATCTTTCTGAGTCATCACGTGCCCATCCTCAGGAGTGTTTCTCCCTGTCGCTGGACACCGCAGCAGACGTATTTTGACAGGAATCTCTACTGGTGCGAATCGGGAGCGGTCCGATTCCAGGAGAATGAGGTCGCATTGTATGGTTCCCAGGCCTTTCCCGACGGCTATCTGGCCGAGTCGGATAACTTCGCTCCTCTGCCGGCTATGCCCGATGTGGAGCATGAGCCGGGGGAATCGGATTGGGAACGGGCTGTCAGATATGATGAGTTCGTGAGCGAGAATGGAAACGAAGCCGCGGATGCGGCGGCGGAGGCCCGGTTCCTGCGACAGGAAGGTGTGCTATGGGTCAGGGGGCACTTTGAGCGTCCGGAGGCGCCCGCCAGGCCAGAAGGGGTTATTTGGATGCGCGAACATATGGAACTCCTGCTGACGCCCGCGAACGCTTCGGATGCTGTATTTCAGATAGGGCTTGCCTCCGATGGAGAAGTGGAAACCGTGTGGCATGGGTGTAGCCGGCCTTCGGGTTATGAATGCGGGGCCACCGTGAAGGATCACGGAGACGCGTGGACCGGATATATCAAGATTCCGATAGATCCTTTATGCGAATCCATGGGGGGCGACAATGGGACGGAGTGGACGTTTTTGCTGGGATTTGCAAGACCCGGCACGGTGCTGGATTTTGATGGCTGGAAGGCGCGGGGACACGAGGAAAGTGGGATAGTTGCCGATCCTGGCTTCAGAGACCCACTAAACGGGGATTTCCGACTTCCGGATGAATCTCCTGCTTATGAGTTGGGGTTTGTACCGTTTGACTTTTCACAAGCCGGCGTAAACGAGGAGAGCAAAGATGGATGATTCGCAACTGTTGTCCCGGTGGCAGTATGAAAAACAGAGCGCCAGGACGCGTCCGGAACGGATGCAGTGGTGGCGCCATGCCCGTTTCGGGATGTTCGTTCACTTCGGCCTCTACGCTCTGCTGGGCCGCCACGAATGGGCAATGGCCACGGAATGTATACCTCGTGAGGAGTATGAAACGCTGGCCGACCGTTTTGACCCGGCCGAGGATGCTCCCCGCCAATGGGCTCAATTAGCCCGGGAAGCGGGCATGAAATACGTCGTCATGACCACAAAGCACCACGACGGTTTTTGCCTCTGGGATACGGACCAGACCGAATACAACAGCGTGCAGCGGGGCCCCGGCCGGGACATCGTGGCCGAGTTCGTCGATGCCTGCCGCGCCGAGGGACTCCGTGTGGGATTTTATTATTCGCTCATGGACTGGCATCATCCGGACGGCGGGCGGTGTATGTATGATCCGGATGCCCGCCGCCGTTTTCTGGATTTTACCCGGGGCTGCGTTCGCGAGCT
>JBKHGK010000184.1:0-4398 GCA_046539705.1 Candidatus Brocadiia bacterium
TGGGCTATAATACGCGAAATAGTCAGTAAGGGGCAGGGGGTCGTACGGTTTATCCTTCCTGATATGTTCTCGTTCCGATAAATGGGGCGGGAAATGTACGTTCCCCGGATGTTGTCCGGGAGGGCTTTTTTCACTTTCGAGTTACAGAACAGTTTTGCAGGACGGTCATGGCTAAAGACACAGTTGAAGCACAGATTGTTGACCTGGATGAAGTACGTAATATCGGCATAATGGCACACATCGACGCCGGTAAGACGACGGTGGCGGAGCGTATGCTTTACTACACCGGCCGGACCCATCGAATGGGCACGGTGGATGAGGGTGATACCACGATGGACTGGATGGACCAGGAGCGTGAACGCGGTATCACCATAGTGAGTGCGGCGACGACCACTTTCTGGCGCGATCACCGGATCAATCTTATCGATACCCCGGGGCACGTGGATTTTACCGTGGAGGTGGAGCGGTCGCTTCGTGTACTTGACGGAGTGGTTGCCCTGTTCTGTGGCGTGGGAGGGGTGGAGCCGCAGTCGGAGGTGGTGTGGCGTCAGGCGGAAAAATACGACGTGCCGGCTATAGCGTTTATCAACAAGATGGACAGGGCCGGGGCGGATTTTGAGCGCGTGGTCGATCAGATCGAGGAACGCCTGGCGGCCAGCCCCCTGCCGGTGGTCCTGCCGCTTTTCGAGGACGACAATTTTGTGGGGATTGTGGATCTGATAGAAGAAAACCTCATCTATTACAACGATAAGGATCTGGGTGCCACCTACCACAAGGAACCGATTCCCGAGGATAGAGCGGATGAGATCCGACCCTGGCGGGAGCAGCTCATCGAACGCGTGAGTGAGTGGAACGAGGAGCTGTTTGAGAAGTTCTGTATGGACGAGCCGATAGAAGCCGGCGAGATCCACTCTGCTCTGCGCAAGGCCACCCTGAGCGGGGAGTGTGTGCCGGTTTTGTGTGGAAGCGCCCTCAAAAATAAGGGCGTGCAACGCCTGATGGATGCCGTGGTGGATTACCTGCCATCCCCGGCCGACCTCCCGCCCGTGATTGGTTTCGATGTTGAGGAGGAAGAGGAGGAAATAGAACGTTTTCACAGCAGCGACGACAGTCTTGCGGCCCTGGCGTTCAAGGTGGTTACGGATAAACATATGGGCAAGATGGTCTATCTGCGGGTCTACAGCGGGAAACTGGAGGTGGGCAGTTACATATATAATGCCAGCCGGGACAAGCGACAGAGAGTCAGCCGGTTGATGTTGATGCATGCGGATACGCAGGAAATGCGGGACGTGCTCTACTGCGGAGAGATCGGCGTTGCCGTCGGACTGTCCGATACGGCCACGGGCGATACGCTCTGCAAAGCCGACGATCCGATCCTTCTGGAATCCATGGAGTTTCCCGCCCCCGTGCTGTCGGTGTCGGTCAAACCGGAGTCGAGCCGTGAGCGGGATAAACTCCTCGAGGCCCTTGGCCATCTGTCCGACGAGGATCCGACTTTCACCGTGGAGCACAACAAGGAGACCGAGGAGACGATTATCAGCGGTATGGGCGAGCTTCATCTCCAGGTGCTGACCGAAAGGCTGAAGCGGGATTATGGACTGTCCCCGGAAGTGGGGGAACCGAAGGTGGCCTATCGTGAAACCCTCACCCAGCACTCCGATATCGATCACAAGCACGTGAAACAGACCGGTGGACACGGTCAGTATGCCCACGTGGAGATTGAACTGGAGCCGCTTCCTCCGGGCGAAGGTTTCGAGTTCTTCGATGAGATACGCGGTGGTGCGGTGCCGACCGAATACATACCGGCGGTGGAAAAGGGTATTGTGGAGGCCATGGCCGAGGGTATCTATGCGAGCTGCCCGGTGGTTGATGTGGCTGTAACACTTGTGGATGGATCGAGCCACGAGGTGGATAGTTCGGAGATGGCCTTCAAGGCCTGCGCGAAGAAGGCCTTTCAGCGGGCGTTCTTGCGGGCCAAGCCCGAACTCCTTGAGCCGGTCTGTTCGATTAACATCGTGGCTCCGGAGGAATACAGCGGGGGCGTCACGAGCAGTGTCTGCAGCCGGAGGGGGCGTATAACCAGTATAGAGTCGCAGGATGACCGCAATACCCAGCGCATCCGCGGCATGGTACCCCTGGGCGAGATGTTCGGCTATGCCACCGAACTGCGCACGATTACCGGCGGGCGCGGGACCTTTGACATGCGGTTCGAACACTACGAGCCGGTGCCGGATAGCCTGGAAGAGGAAATAGTTGAGGAGAAGCGTCGGGAAGAAGAAGAGAAGCGCAACGGCTGATTTGTAAATATTCAGTGAACTACGTATCGAAATGTACGTAAAACAGGCTTCCAGCCTGTTCCCGCCGGGTAAAGCACAGGCAAAGATGCCTGTGTTACGCACTCTCAAGCACCAGTAACGTGGTTCACTGAATATTTACGCTGATTTCGGGGATGATCATCATCCGAATCGGGAAATTTCGGGAATAGTGCATTCAGAAAGTTCGCCCGGGGAAGAGGCCTCCGTTGGTATGCGATCACCCTCGCGTTCGTGTTGACAGGAGATGCCAGGGACGTTATAAGACTGGTTCCGCGGGAGGGATCCGCGGATACCTTTTTCCCCCTGTCTGACCGACTACAACACAAATGGAGGAACCTGCCATGTCTGATTCCCGAAAGCTCAATGTGCCGGATGCCAACAACATCGAACCTGTGACATTTGGAGTCTGCGCCGCGAGCGATCCCCGTGTGGACGAACAGGCGCGTGAACGCTGTGTCAACATCGTGGAAATGGTTGCCGACGTCATTGCCGGCGGGGTCACGATGCCCGATGGCCGTCCGGTGGAGGTGGTCTGGAGCGATGTGCTGATTGACGGCGAGAAACAGGCCGATATTGTGGCCAAACAGTTCCAGGATTCCGGGGTGGATGCAGTGGTATGTGCCCCCGATACATGGGCGTTTCCACAGCTCACACTTATCAGCCTCCTGAGTCAGCTTCCGGAGGAGGTCCCGGTGAATATCACCTGCGGGAACAGTGCTCCCAAACCCGGTGTGGTGTATGCTCATGCGGTGAATGGGGCGCTCGCCCAGTCCGGCCGCCTGGCGGCGCTGAATGTGGGATCATGGCCCGATACGGGGCAGAACCCCCAGATGTCCGATGAGACGGCCGAGCAGCTGACTGACTGGTGTTACGCGGCGCTTGCACGCACGGGCCTGAAAGGACGCAGGGTCGTGGTTTTCGGGCACGATTCGATGGGTATGGAAACGGCACTGGCTCACGTGAATCCCACCCGGAACATCTTCGGGATGGAGATCACGCGTCTCGACATGAAACTGCTGGCCGATATGCTCAACAAAGAGGCATACGACCAGGAGGAGGTCCGGGCCCTTAGGGCGTGGATCGATGATAACGTCGGCGACCGGCTACACGCTGGCGACGAGCAGGAAAGCGAGAGGTTCAACAAGTCGCTGGCCATGTATGTGATAGTCCGGGACCTGATGGATGAGCTCAACGCGGTCGGCGGCGGGTTCATGAGCCAGCTTGAGTGGGGTTCGGACAGGCGCGGACTGCCCCTGCCCGTGGCCGATGTGATGGAGAGCCTCTTCAATTCCACCTTCGACCACAACGGACGCAAGGAGCCGCTCCCCTATGCGACCGAGGCCGATATGCAGGGGCTGCTGACCATGGTGTTTATGACCTGGCTTTCGGGCGGCAACCCACCCCTTTTCATGGACTTCCGAAAAGTCTGGGAACCCTCCGAAATCCGTGCGCTGGCCGAGGATATCGGCGTAGAATTCAGTGGGGAGGAGATCTGGGCGAAACAGGGATTCGTCGACGGCAATAACAGCGGTTCGGCCTCCTTCGACTGGGCGGCCAGCCCGGGAGCTTCCCCCGAAGAATGCCTGGCCAACGTCACCATGCCCCCGGCCGATGAATCCTACTTCCCGGGTGGAGGTAATTCCGTCACTTTCATCACCCCCGAAGGTATCGAAGGTATCGCCGGACGATTGGCCTACAGTGAACCGGCCGGCCAGTTCTCACTCATCTGGGACGAAGCATGCACGACGATAATGCCCGATGAACTTTCCAAAGCCGTGTGCGAGGCGTCTGATCCCACCTGGCCGCACACCTTCGTGACACCGAAGTATGCCACGATGGAGGAATACAAACAGTACGCTCCGGCCAATCATTTCCACATGACCCGTGACCTGGCGCCGGCGCGGCTTGAGCACTGGATGGATCTAACCGGAGTCAAAAGTCTTACACCCTGGGCCAACCGACCGTCCCACGTGGAAGGGGTTGACCGGCCGAAACCCCTGGCTCGGCTGCTGGAGGAATAGTGGCCGCCCGGCGATCGTGACCGGCCGCAGTGTTGGTAGTGGGGGGCTTCAGCCCCCCAGTT
>JBKHGK010000185.1:0-4396 GCA_046539705.1 Candidatus Brocadiia bacterium
TAAAATATACGGGTTGATCTGTTGTTAAAAGGGCTTTTAGAATAATTATGTCTTGAGGTCTGTGAGATTTCCGGGTTGAAATGATAATGGATTGATCATAGATTCCCCTTTTTGCCGGAAATGGGTCGGTCCACGATGGCTCCCTGCTCACGGAGCAACGCCTGGAGTTCTCCCACCTCCATGTCCATCACACTCCCCCCTTCATCACTAAGAAGCGCCGATCCCGCTCCCGCGGCCTGCCCCGTCACCGCGCAGGTTGGTATAGCCCGGATGATATCCCACATGGAGTTGGTGACCGATACACACCGCCCCGCCATCAGCAGGTTACCCGTCCTCTGCCCCATCAGACAGCGCAGGGGAAGGCAGTAGGTCGGTCCCGACCGACGCCAGTCGCCCGTCCAACCGACGGCATCCGGGAAACTCTCCCCTTCCACCTCATCGAGCTCAAACGGCCCCTTCAGTCTTCTGCTCATCCTGAACTGCGGTATAACCGGCACAACTACAGGATATTCATCACCACCGGAATCCCGGGGAATCATTTTGCGGGACTCCACGCTCATGCGCGTCACATCGTGGCAGTTATCGGCGGCAAAAGTCATCCCTTCTCCCGCGCCTTTGCTGTATAACTGGTCATGTCGTTTGTGCAGTTGTATGTCCGAGCCGTCGAAGGAGTAGTACCAGGCACTGCGGGGATTGGTATCGAGCGAGACCGTGTCCTCTCCCGCGCAATGTGCCACGTCCGCATCTCCCGTCGCATCCACCACCGCGTCACATCGTATCGCCAGACGGCCGCTTTTGTTTTCCACCACTACCGCCTCCACCTGCCCGTCGTTCTTCGTTTTTAGCGCACAGAAACGGCTATCATAGAGCAGCTCCACTCCCTCGTTTTCCAGGAGTTCCTCCAGGGCGAGCAAGAAGGAAGCGGGATTGAACACCGTGCTGTATCGTCGTCGGCGCCGATGGGCCGGATTTCCCCCGGGCCGCCAGCACTCCGGCAGCTCGCCGGGGCCATACCTGATGGACAGTTCAAGCAGTTCTTCGGCCATCCCGGCCATCAGCTGGTGTCCGCGCCCATCACACAGAGGGAGGAATATGGCCACCAGACCGAGCGTGGCCAGCCCACCGGGGGCGTTCTCTTTTTCAATCAGGCAGGTGTGAGCCCCCGCTCGCTCCGCCGATACAGCAGCGGCCACCCCGGCTATCCCGCCCCCCACCACGACGACGTCGTAATTGCCCAGAACCCGAACGCGGCGCGCAGGTTCCTCAATGTGTTCGGCCATTCCCATCGGTATCACCTTCATATCAGAGCTTACACTGTCCGCCTGCATCATACAAAGAACTGCCGCCCTGCAAAACCCCATATCCCGACCGTTTTTCCCTCGCCGGGGGGATCCATGGGATGCCGGCGAGGTTGACACCCTGCGTTCCCTTTCCGACAATGGGTTTTTTCCAAGCTCCGAAACAGCGATGGGACAAGCGTCATGCCGTCAGACCACAACCCTGATCCGTCGGACGAAACACTCTGGGCCGAATATCTTGATGGCTCCGAATCAGCCTTCCGGCGTCTTCAGCGACGATACGAGGAACCGATTTTTCGATACCTGCAGCTCAGTGGGCTGGATCCCAAAGACGCCGCGCAGGCACTGGGACAGGTCCTGTGCCATATTGCAACGTATCGCCGTCAGCCAGAGGGATTCGGCTCCATCCGGGCATGGTTTTATGCTGTGGCCACCCAGAAGGTTGTACCGGCGCATGTGCCGGACGAGGACGGGTTGGCGGATTTCCTGTCTCAGATAAAGGAAGGGCGCCCGGAGAGTGCTTCCGACCGTTTCCGCCGGGCACTGGACGGTATGCAACGCAAAATTCGCCAGCCCTTTCTTCTGGTTACCCTGGCCGGATTGAGCACTCAGGAGGCGGCCAGAGCATGTCGATTCCGACCGGGCACAACCGAACGGCGGATAGAGCTTGCCTACCGACGTCTTTCCGGCTGCGTGCCGGACGATGAGGAGCTTCAATGAACTGCAAACAGGCCAGAATAGCAATAACGAAACGTCTTGCGAACGACATCTCCGAGAAGGTGGACAGTCGGCTTACCTCCCACCTGGCTGAATGCAGGGAATGCAGAGAACGGCTGGAAAAGTATCGCGGCGTGGCCGAGGCAGTGAACCGGCTGTCGTTGCCCGAACTGCCCGAGGAAGTATCCGAGGCGTGCGATGAACTGGTTGATGAGGCCAGGGCAGCGGGGCATCCTGACGAACAACCACCCGCGACGCCCCGCCCGGTCGCCGGGATGGGGCGGCGGATGGTAATACTGGGCATGTGTCTTGTGGGCCTGTTGGCGATGGCCATCGGCACCGTGTTGCTCGTATCGCGCTACACCGAACCGGTGGAGCAATCTGGCATAATTGTCCGAAGACACGGTGACCTGGAGATGGCTCATTCGCGGACCGGCGGGTGGACAGAGGCACCTCCGCAGGAAGAGATCAATGAGAAGAGCATCTTCCGAACCGGTCCGGACGCCCTGATGAAAGTTCAGACCAGCGTTGCCCTCTGGCATGTGGACGGCGACACCACTGTGATGTGGCCCCAACCCAATAAAGCCCGGCTGGCCTCCGGGCAGCTGATGGTGCAGGCTGCCCCCGACTCCTCCACCGGCATCACCGTGTCAGTGCCGTCCGGAGGGACGGTCAAGTCCGAGGATGGGGCCTTCATGATCCGGGCCACTCCCACACGTATTCTTGTCACCGCGCTTGCCGGTGAGACGAAAGTAGGTTCGAGCCAGAGCCAGGACAGCCTCACCCTGGAAGCTGGCTTTCAGGGGATGGTCAATGAAGGGGAAATTCTGGAAAAAACCCGGGCGGTTCCGTTGCGGGGTGATCCGGCGTGGCTGCAGCGGTTTGGAATGGCGGATCTTCCCGATCTTCCGCCCGCCGAAGCCAGCTATTTACCGCAACCTTCCGGAGATCCTGCCCGGCCGAGCGATCTGGTCATCCGGCAAATCGATATTAAAAGCCGGATCAAAGGCCCTTTAGTGTTCGTCTACGGCAATGTGACAGTAAGCAACCAGTCCGAGCAGACCCGTGAGGTGGCGTTGTCCCCCGCCGAGATCCTCTGGCCTCCGGTGTTAGCTCAGGTTTCGGGGAACTCCGGCCCCATCCCTCCCGGGGAAACTGAAGTTGTGGAAACGGCGGCGGTCGGCCCGTTTGCTCCGGCGGGTAAGGAACTCCAGTTAGCTGTGATGCCCTCCGGCTGGGCGCCGAACGAGTCCACCGAGATCAACATCTCCATCTCCAGTCCCGACTCAACCTCCGATACAATCACCTGTCTCACCCATGAAACATCCTCCTCCAATAAGACGCTGCAGGTGGATCTGGATGGCCGGCAGAGTTCGCGGCCGATCGTTTTCAGCGCGGATCGGCAGAGGCTAGCACAGAACTCCATGGTATTTCTTGAGGGCAATGATGGACCGGTGGGTGTCGGCACCTGGCTCCCCGGTTTTGAACCGGATTCTGAGGCCGAGGAAATAAAGCACTTCCTGCTGGCCATGGACGCATCCGATCATTATGAGGAGGGAGGCAGGGCTCGCGCCCATGGCACGGCCGAGCATATAATGGATCGTCTGGCTCCGCAGACCCGCATCATGATGGCGGCTCATGACGGTGAAGTGAAAGCCCTTCCGGCCGCCGGGCCCCGTGCCAGGCGCATTGCCCGGGATCGAATGCTTTCCACTTTCTGGGAGCTTGAGGCCGATGGGGCTCGACCCGGGCTAATCCCGCTTCTCAACTGGTGCCTTGCTTTCCCCGCCCGGCGTCCCTCCGTTGCCTTTGTCATGGCCGGCAACACACCGGAAGACGGATTGTCCGTCCGCGCTTCTGAGGAGGATCCTCCCCGGACATTTCTGCTGTCCTCAGATGTGGAGTCCACGGCGACTCAGGTGGGCCGCACCTGTGCGGAAACGGGCGGTGCGGTGATTTCGACCGCCGGTCTGACGTCCCGGCAAATCGCCCGATATGCGCTTCAGAATCTGCCCTGGCCGGGGCTGACAAGGCTGAATCTGACCGTGGAAGAGGACGCCAGAAAGGCTCTGCTGACTCGCCCGGGAACGCCATCAAACGCCCCAGTGGTGTTTGCTATAGAGCCCGTCGGATCAGACGACAGGCTGACCGGTCGAATTCGTGTCGCCACCCGATCGGCCGATCGAGACGTGGAGGTGAAGGTGGCTCCAGAAGACACACTCGAGTTCATCCCCTCCACAATGGCGGAACAGCTGGCCGGGCGAGTGGTAGAGCTTATCGAGTGAAACACCGTTGAGGTTGTGAGATACAGTCCGCGAGGCTAACCCGCATACCTCACGAGACGGCGAGGATGGGTTAAAAGGAAAAGCCCCCGAAACGGC